>JAEZEM010000417.1 GCA_023417745.1 Pseudomonadota bacterium | reverse complement strand
CCGGGGGCCTGAGGCCCCCGGACCTCCCGCATGGAGAAAGGGGTTGAGGGGGTGGGTGGGGATTGACGCTCTGGGGTCGGGGAGGTTGACTGCCCCCAACGGGAAAATCATGGCGGGGTTTGACAGTACTTGGCCTACGACCTCGCGCGGGCGCGGCATAAAAAAGCCCGGCCCGGAATTGCTTCCGGGCCGGGCTTGGCGTTTGCGGGAAAACGCGTCCTACCAGACCGGATTGTTGATGGGCACAATGAACGTCTGGGCCTGATTGTCGAAGCGCAGCACCACCCGCAGGGAATGGATGCCGAGATTGGCCGGGAAGTAGAGGTAGCCGGGCATGAGTCCGCCGGGCGCGATGGGCGCGGCCCGCCAGGCGTAGGTGGCGATGTCCTGGTAGACCGTGGCCCGGTACTGCTCCATGCTCGGCCGCTGCGTGAGCGCCGCGCCGCCGACCGCGCCGATGCCCGCGCCAATAAGCGCGCCAGGACCGGCTCCCCAGCCGTAGTTGAAGCCCGAGCCGATAAGCGCGCCCAGGCCCGCGCCCACGGCCGCGCCGGTCAGGCCCCCGACGATGGCCGCCTCGGAGCTCTTCTTGTAGGCCGTGGAGGCAAAGACCACCTCGGCCGCCTGGGCCACGGGATAGGGCGGATATTCCACGCCGCCCGGGCCGATGCCCCGGCACTCCTCGGCATAGACGATGGGGCTCGCGCCGGATTTGTTGCGCACTAAAAGCAGCGCCGGGGTCAGCCCGGCCTCGTAATAGTTGATGCCCTTGCCGTTCCAGGCGTAACGCACCGCGCCGAGATCCCACTGGGGCGTGCGCACGGCGCTTGGCAGCATGGCCGGATCGACCACGCCGTTAATTTGCGGGTTGGGCGGCGTGTAGGTGGCGCAGGCGAAAAGCGACAAGGACAGGGCCAGCGCGACGGCAAGCCGCAGCGGACCGGAAATACGCGATAACGGTTTCATAACACCTCGTAAATGGCGTTGGTCATGGTTGCCCGGCCCCATGACGGCAGGCCGTTTGTTCTCTATAGCCGCTGGCGCGGCCGGAGTCCATGCCCCGTGACAGGCTTCGCCGCGCCGCGCCGTCATTCCACGAGCACCCCGGCGTAACCCACCACCTGGTCGTAGTCGCCGCTGACCTCCCCCGAGGTGGCGTAGGCGGCCAGCCGCGCCGACGTCGCGCCAAGCGCCCGGGCGATCATCAGCCCCAGGGCCATGGGCAGCACGCCGCACATGCTGATGTCCTCGCGCCGCACCACCGCCAAAAGCCCTTCCGGGTCCAGGGCGAGAACCCGGGCCAGGGCCAGGGAGTCGCGCTTTTGCGCCGCCGCCTGGGGCAGGTAATGGCTCATGTCGGAACTGACGATGATGGAGACGGGCTCGGTCCAGGCGGCCAGCACCCCGGCCATGGCCTCGGCGGTCTCGGCCAGGACGCTTGAACGAGGCTCGGCCACGACCACCGGCACGATGCGGCAGCCCGGCCGCACGGCCGTTAAAAACGGCAGCAGCACCTCCAGGGAATGTTCGCCCTGATGGGCCGCCCGGTCCGGGGAAAGCCCGGGCGCAGGGGCGAGCAAGGCCTCGGCCAGGGCCGCCTCCACAGGCACGTCCCGGCCCGGGATGCGCCAGGCCCCGTCCGGCCACACGGCCAGTCGCGCCCCCCGGCCGGTGTGGTTGGGACCAAGCAACAGCAGCGTGTCGGCAAGCCGGGCCGCGCCCAGGGTCTTGCCAGCCACCGGGCCGCTGTAGACGGCCCCGGCGTGGGGGGCCATGGCCAGAATGGTCGGCTTCCCCGAGGGTTCGCTGGCCTCGGCCAGATAGGCGGCCGTCTCCCGGGCCAGAGCGACGGGATCGGCCGGATAGAACCGCCCGGCCACCACGGGCTGGCGGAGGGTCGCGGCAAAAGTCGCGGATGCGGACATGGCCGGCTCCTTGCCGCCGACATCAAAACGGAACGGCGGCATAGTCTCTCTAGCCCCGCAGGGCACGAATGACAAGGGCGCGACGGGTTATTGCGGCTTGGTCAGGGCGTCGAGGCGGTTTTGCAGGCCGCTTGCGGCCAGATCCGAGGCGGCCATGCGGCCGTAGAGGGATTCGGGCGCGGCGTCGCGCATGGCCGTCAACGTGGCCCGCCAGCCCTCGACGTCGCCCATGGCCCGCTGGATGGCCGCGATGCGCATCCGGTTGCCGGCGTAATCGTCGTCGCCTTCCTTGCACAGCTTGGCATAGGCCTCGGCCAGCTTGAAGGCCTTGGAATAGTCGCCAAGGGCCCGGGCGGCTTCGATCTGGATGTTGACGGCGGCCTTGCGCTTGTCCGGGTCGCGGCCGGTTTCCTTGAACATGAAGTCGGCCTCGGCGGCGTAGAGCTGGGCCTTTTCCCATTCCTTCTTGGCCATGGCCTCTTTGGCCACGAAATACAGGGCGTAGCAGCGCTTTTCGGCCTCCAGGTCGCGGTCGCCGGCCAGCTTGCTCCAAAGGGGCAAGGCCCGGGACGCCTCGCCGAGATTTTCCAGAGCCTCGGCCACCAGGTATTCCAAGCCGCGGCGCTGGTTGGGAGAAAACCGCCAGCCCTGGACCTTGCGGGCCAGTTCCACGATCTCGCGCCAGTTGCGGTCGTTCTGGTAGACCGACATGGCCATGGTCAGCGCCCAGTTGCCGTTGTCGGTCTCCTTGGGGCCGATGTAGGGTGAGGCTTCCTTGATGGCGTTTGCCGTGTCGCCGGTGCGCAGGTAGGCCAGGGCCAGGCCCAGACGCGTGGTGTCCGAGAGCAGCCCCCGGTTGGAATTGATCAGGCGGTATTCCTTGTAAGCCGCCACCAGCCGGTCGTAGTCCTTGTGGGCCAGCATGTCGGCGGCCATGCGCTCAAACGCGGTGATGGCCGTTTCCTCGGCCTTGGGGGCCAGCTCGCTTTGGGGATAGCGCTCCAGGTACGCGGCGGATTCCTTGAGGCTGCCAGGATAGTTTTGCTGGTGAAGCAGCCACATGGCCAGCTTGAGCTGGGCCAGGGGAGCCAACGGGCTTTGGGGATGGTCCCGGATGATGCTGCGGTAGATTTCCTCGGGGCTGCCGTATTGCGGCTTGTCGAAAAGCGGGAACATCTCGGAGATGGTGGGCTGGTCGTGGACGCCCTGCTCGGCCAGGCGCATCTTGGCCACGAGCCCGCCTTCGCTGTCCGGGTAGTCCTTGATGGCCAGATTGTAAAAATCCACGGCTCCGGGCTTGTTGCCCAGACGCGCGTAGATGTCGCCGAGCTTGGCCAGGACCAGATCGGCGTCCTTGGCCTCCGGCTCCATGTTATAGAAGAGCATGTAACAGTCGCGAGCCTTCTTGAAGTCGCCGTTCTTATAGGCGATGTCGCCGGTTATCCGAAGAATCTGCGGGAATTCGACGTAATAGCGCGGCCAGCGTTTGTCGATGTAGTCGGCGATCTGGGCGGCTTCCTTGTAGCGTCCCAGGCGAACCAGGGTCTTGGCCATGCCCATGGCCCCCTCGCGCACGAATTTGCTCTCCGGGAACTTCTCGACGACGTTTTTATACTCTTCCTCGGCCTTCTTGTACTCGCCGCGATCAAAATAGTATTCGCCCCAGGCGAAGTTGACCATGGGGACGCTGGCGTCGGTGGGATACTTGCGCGTCAGCACGTTGAAGTAGCCCTTGGCCTCGGGGATGTTGCCCACCCGAAGGTTGAGCATCCCCAGCTGCAGCAGGGTCTCGGGCACTCGGTAGGAGTTGGGGTTGACGTTGATGGCTTCGTTTAGGGCCTTTTGAATTTCGTCGTAGTGGCCGGCCAGATCGTCCTTGTGCAGGTCCATCTGAACGCCGGCCAGGGTGTGCATGGCCTCTTCGCGCACGTCGGGTTTGAGCTTGGGGTTGAGCACCAGGCTTCGCAACATGTTGTTGGCCCCGAAGAAATTGCCGGCCAACCGTTCGGCCTGGGCGGCCACCAAGGTGTTGGCCTCGTGGTCTTCTTCCTGGGGCGGAGGTATGGCCCCGGCGCTGGCCGGGGCGTGCTCGGCGGCCGGAGGCTGCGGCTCGCCCTCGGCCTTGGCGGCCGGGGCGGGCTTATGCTCCTTGCCGGGCGGCGTCACCGGGGCGCGGGTCTCGTCGCCGGCCAGGGCCGGAGGGATCGGCGGCAATTTGACGGCCTGACGCAGCTCGCCGCCGCTTTGGGCTTGTCCCTTGCCGCCGGCCGGCTGTTCGGTCAAGGCCGGGGACGGCGCGCGGGCCATGCCGTCAGGCCGCAGCACCGGGGCCTTGTCCGGGCTGACGCGAAGGGCCGTGGCCCGCATGGACGAGGGCACGGCGTAGAAGGCTTCCTTGGCCGCTTCGGGCTGGCCGGCCTTGGCCGATTCGGCGGTCGGCGGGGTCAGCGACGGCGGCAGCGGCGGCAGATCCAGGGGGGCGGGCTTGGGATTGGGCGGCGTCACGGGCAGGGTCAGGGCCGAGGACGGCTTGACGACCGGCTCGACCGGCGGCCAAGTGGTGTTGGTGGCGGACGTGGACGCGCCCGGAGACCAGTTGGCCCCGGCCGGATCGCGGTAGACTTGCAGCTTGAGCCCCTGGTCGCCCTCGGGCCAGCCCACGAAACCGAAAGCGTCGGATTTCAGGCGCACAACCACGGTGTCGCCTTCCAGGCGCACGCCCTCAAGCAGCCGCGCGGAATTGAAATCAGCCGGCCCGGGCGGCGCTTCGCCGGCCAGGGTTCCGGCCGGAAAGGCCAGGCTGATCTCCACCGGGCCGGTGCGGCTGATGGCCGGATAGCCGCCGCGCTTGGACAACTGGAGCAGCAGCGAATCCGTGTCGGCCTTGGTGACCGTGGACACGGACAAGGCCGCTGCCGGGCCGGCGGACAGCGCGGCCACGACGACCGCCAGAAGAAACCGCCAACAGGCGGCGCGAAGGGAGAGGCTCACGCCAGGCTTTCCTGCAAGGACCATGCTCATTTTGCGCTCGTCGTCGCCCCTGCCGCGTTGCCGGGAAACGAAACGCGCCCGTCCTTGGAACCCCGCGTCTTCCCTGAGGGTTCGAGGACGCCTCCGGGGCAGCCGGAAACGACGCCGACCAGGCGTGGACTGGGCCTCAATCGCCGGCCATGTTGCGCTTTTTGAGCTTCTCAATCAGCGTCGTGCGTTTGATGCCGAGCAGTTCCGCCGCCTGGTTTTTCACCCCCGAAGCCTTGCCCAGGGCCTCGATGAGGAGCTTTTCCTCCAGGGCGTCCATGAACTCTTTGAGTCCCATGGATTTTTCGGTCAGATCGGCCAGGGTCGGCCAGCGGAAGCCGGCCTCGACGTAAGCGACCGGCGGCGGCGGCGGGGCCACGCCGGCCTGGTCGAGAATCTTGCGCGGCAGGTCTTCGATGCCCACCACCTCGTTGTCGCACAGGATGGACAGGCGCTCCATGAAGTTTTCCAATTCGCGCACGTTGCCCGGCCAGGGATAGCCCAGCACCAGCCCCCGGGCCTGGGGCGAAAACGTGAGGGTGGGCCGGCTTTTCTGGCGGCAAAAACGGGAAAGAAAATAGTCGGCCAAAAGCAGGATGTCCTGGCCGCGTTCGCGAAGCGGCGGCAGATGGAGCGGGATGACGTTTAAGCGGTAGTAGAGGTCTTCACGAAACCGGCCCGCCGCCACCTCGGTTTCCAGGTCGCGGTTGGTGGCGGCCACGATGCGCACGTCGGCCTTGAGGGTCTTGTCGCCGCCAACGCGCTCATACTCTTTTTCCTGAAGCGCCCGCAGAATCTTGACCTGCAGGCTCAAGTCCATCTCGCCGATTTCGTCGAGAAAAATCGTGCCGCCCTCGGCCAGTTCAAACCGGCCCTGGCGGGTGCGTATGGCTGAGGTGAAGGCTCCCTTCTCGAGGCCGAAAAGCTCGGATTCGAGGAGTTCGCGCGGGATAGCCCCGCAGTTGACCGGCACGAAGGGCTTGCCGGCCCGGCGGCTGTTGGCGTGCAGCGCCCGCACGAGCAATTCCTTGCCCGTGCCGGATTCGCCGGTGACCAGCACCGTGGAATCGGTGGGGGCCACCTTGGCCAGCACGTGCAGGACCTCGGCAAGGCAAGCACTCTGCCCGACCATGCCGGAAAGGTTCAGTTCCATCTGGCCTCCGGAAGAAAGCGCCGCCAATCCAGGCGGTTTCCCCTGCTCTATAGCTTCGTTCCGGGGCTGTCAATTTACTGACGAGCAAAGAACGGTCAGACGCGCATGTCCAGCAACGTGCCAAGCATCTGGTCCTGGTTGCGGATGGTCACGATATTGGCCTCGAAGGCCTGGGAGGTCTCGACCATGTCCACGGTCTGCCGGGCCAGGTCCACGTTGCTCGTCTCCACCAGCCCGGCCGACGGCTCGTACACCCCGGCCTGGTTGTAGGCGCTGACGGATTCCGGCCGATAGCCGCCGGACGAGTCGTCGCGCACGATGTCGGACACGCGCACGCCCTGCCCGTCCGGGCCGGTCTCCAGGCGGGCGTCCTGGGACTTGTAGCCGTCGGTGTCGACGTTGGCCACATTATTGGCCGTGACCGCCATGGAGGTGGAAAAGGCACTGAGCGCCGACTGGGCGGCGGAGATGGCGTCGGTCATGGGCTGCCCTCCCGTCCCTGGGATTGGGGTCCGTTGGCTTCACAAATAATGCAGCCCGGCCCCACGGGCAAGCGCCGCCAGGGCGCAAACCGGTTGAAGGGCGCTGCCCCCCATGTTAGAGCCGGCCATGCGCCATCTCCCGCGCCTTGTCGCGCCCTGCCTGGGCCTTTTCCTGTGCGCCTGCCTCGCGGCCTGCTACGATCCGCCCAAGCCCCCCGTGCGCTACGTCAACAAGCCCTATCTCTTCAGCTTCATCCCGCCCAAAGGCTGGACCGTTACCGAAGACAAAACCGAGGCCTGCCAGGTTTCCGTGGAAGCCCGCCACGGCGACTGCCGGTTCTACGTCTGCGTCAGCGTTCGCCCCACCGAATTTCTGCCCACCACCTCGGATTTCGCCAACTGCGAACTGGTCAAGGCCTACGTCGCCGACACCCTCAAAGGCTTCAACGTCAGCTGCCGCCCCACCACCATCCAGGGCCGGCGCAGCTACGACGCCATCTACCTGCGCCGGGTGGACGACGGCAACGGCGGCGTCAAACTCCAACTCGTGCGCCAGACCTTCCTCTCGCGCGGCAAGATGCTCTACACGCTGACGTCCTACGTCTTCGGCCGCGACGAAGCCGAACTGCGCGCCCTGGCCCCGCCCTGCGACAACGACATCACCCGCGCCGAGGCCACGTTTTTCTTGCACCAGCCCGGGTCGTTTGAGCGATGAAGGCCTCCGGCGGCCAGGAGAGGCGCTGCCTCTCCTGGACCTCTCCGCCGGGGGCCTGAGGCCGGTATGAACCGGGTACATAGTTGACAGAAGAGACCGGGTACATGGTTGACACTTATGGGCAGAGGAGGAATCTCCGATGCCCTGGAAAAAGGTCAACGTTATGGAAGAAC
>JAEZEM010000373.1 GCA_023417745.1 Pseudomonadota bacterium | reverse complement strand
GCGGCCATGGCCAGCCCCATCGACATCGACATGACCGACTACGGATTCACCGTGAAATCAAGCCTGCAGCTTGGCGGCGGCTCCTGCGGTTCGGGGGGTTGCGGCGGCGGTTCCGGCGGTTGCGGCGGCGGCTCCTGCTCCTGATTGTCGCGCTTCTCCCTTAAAAAACCGTGTTTGCAGGCCGGCTTCAGCCGGCCTTTTTTCTTCAATGTCCTTGGCCGGTTGACAGTCGCTCCAGGGAAACGTAAGTCACGCTTATGGAGTCTGCCGCCATTTCCCCCATCCTTCTGACCGAGGCTGCCCGCCAGGCCCTGGATGGTCTTTTCCCGGGCGCGGCCCGGCCGCAACTCCGCATCTTTTTGTCTTTCATGCACGCCTCCGGCCCCCGGCTCGATCTGGCCCCGGATGCGGCCACGGACGCCGACGTCGTCGTGACCCTGGCCGGCCATGCCCTGTGCATGGCCCGGCTGTTGTGCGACCAGGCCGCGCCGGTCACCGTGGACTGCGACCCGCAAGGTTTCGTCATCCATTCGCGCCTGGATTTTTCCGGGTCCGGCGGCAACTGCGGCGGGGCCTGCGGCTCCCATCACTGACGCCTGACCCCGAAGCGGTCGTCGTCTTCGGTTTTTTATGCGCAAATGCCCGTGTGTCCTTGCCTTCGGCTTGGGCATTGACTACCATTCGGGTTGGTTGGCGCCACCCAAAGGAGACGGTCATGCCCGGAACGATTCTCATCGTGGATGATGAGGTCCATATCCGTATGCTCCTGGAGCAGACGCTGGAAGAGCTTGAAGAAGATTTCGGCGTGGAGATCCTGTCCGCCCAGAACGGCGAAGAGGGGCTGGGACTGATCAAATCCCGCAAGCCCGACGTCGTCTTCCTCGACATCATGATGCCCAAGCTCAACGGCTACGAGGTCTGCCAGCGCGTCAAGGAAGACCCTGACGTCACCGGCATCGGCATCGTGCTCCTGACCGCCAAGGGCCAGGAAGTCGACCGCCGCCAAGGGCTGGAACTCGGGGCCAGCCGCTACATGACCAAACCTTTCGATCCCGACGAAGTGCTCAAGGTGGCCAAGGAACTGCTCGGACTCGACCCCTGAGCGGGCCGGGGAATCTGCCGACATGGTGCCGTTGCGGCGACTGCTCAAGAAACGGGCCCTGGCCCCCCTGCTCGAACGGGCCGGCCGCATGCTGGGCCCGGGTTGGGCCGCCACGATCATCGACGCCGCCGATCCCATTGCTTCCTGCGTCCATCTGCTTGAGCCCCTGCGCCAGGACGGCCTGATCCTGGGGTATCTGGGCTGCACGCCGCCCGCTGGCGCGTCCCTGGCCCCGGCCGACGAGGCCGCCTTGGCCGAAACGGCCCGATTCGCCGCCGACTGTCTGGAAACCATCATCGACGGCGAGGCCCTGCGCCGGACGCTGGCCGCCGAAACCCTGGTCAAATACCGCGAAGTCTCCCTGCTCCACCGGGCCACCACCGGGCTCAACGCCTCCCTGCGCCCCCGGGAAGCGGCCCTGGCCCTTTTGGACGAATGCCGCCGCGGCGAACTGCCGGCCGACTGCGGCATGGTGTTTTTGCGCGAGGCCGCCGACGCCCCGTTCGCGCCGGCCGTGAGCTTCGGCCAGGCCGCTGCCTGCCGGCTGGACAACATCGCCGCCTCGGCCCTTTTCGCCGCCATCATCGCCAGCCGCAAGGGCGAGATCATAAACGACCTGACCGCCGACAAACGCTGGGCCGGCGAGGCCGACGTCGCCTCCCTGCTGGTCTATCCGCTTTTGGCCTCGGGCAAGTGCGTGGGCATGTTGGTCCTGGCCGGGCCGGCCCCCATGCTGTTCGAAGCCAGCCACCTCCAGCACGTCGGCACCCTGGCCGCCGTGGCCGGCATTGCCCTGGACAACGCGCTGCATTTCAAGTCCGTCCAGACCCTGATCAATTCCCTCATGCAGGCCCTGGCCACGGCCATCGACGCCCGGGACCCCTTCACCTCCGGCCATTCCCAGCGGGTGGCCCGCCTCGGCGTGGCCCTGGCCAGGGCCGTGCACCGCGACGAGGGGGCGTTTGCCGGCGTGGCCTTCACGCCAAGCGACCTGGAAGAGCTGCTCTACGCCGGTCTGCTCCACGACGTGGGCAAGATCGGCATCCGCGAGGAAGTGCTCACCAAGGCCACCCGCCTGTCCACCGGAACCATGGAGGTCATCGGCCAGCGCCTGGCCCTGCTCGGCCAGCTCCAAGGGCGGGACTATGGGCCGGACGCCGAGCACCTCGCCCGGATCAACGCCGCCGACGCCGTAAACGAGGAAGACCTCGCCCTGGTGGCCAAGATCGGCGCGCTGCGCCTGGACACCCCGTACGGCTCAAGGCCCGTGCTGCGCCCGGAGGAAGCCGCCTGCCTGCGCATCGCCCGGGGCAACCTGACCCCCGAGGAACGCAAGGAAATCGAGCGCCATCCCGAGGAAAGCCGGCGCATCCTCCAGCGCATCCCCTTCCCCGAGAACATGGCCCGACTGCTGGCCATCATCTCCCAGCACCACGAACGCTTAGACGGCTCGGGCTACCCCGACGGCCTGCGCGGCGAGGCCATCTTGCTGCAAAGCCGCATCATCGCCATTGTGGACATCTACGACGCCATCACCATGGCCCGCCACTACAAGCCGGCCCTGTCCCGGCAGCGCGCCCTGGCCATCCTGGGCGACGAAGCCGCCCGGGGCCGCATCGACGGCGAGTTGGTGGCCTTGCTCGCGGCCAACATCGAGGCCGTGGAACGTGACAGCGCCCGCCTGGAGACCGGCTTCGATCTCGGCGAACTGCTGTTGGCCCCGTTTCCCGACCTTTCCTGACCCCGCCCTCCCCCAAAGACAACGCGAGAAGCGTTCGCCGAACAGGCTCTCTTCTACAGGCTTGTCAACAGCCCCGTGTCCGGGTAGGCCAAACTGAAGGTCAGGGCCTTGCCGGGCGTCCGGCTCCGAAGGCAGCCCGCCCCTGGCGTTGTCGCGCCGTAGGCCCGTCCAACGGGCGCAGGCTACGGCGCAAGGACGTTGACGGCGACGACCGCCAAACCAGGCCACGGGGAACACGTCTCGACTTCACCCGGCAACGAAGCTTCAACCACACGGCGTCGCCCATGTCTCAAAATGATGGTTCGAGGAAATTGCCGCGACTTTCCAAACTCGACGCGCTCACCCTGCTCGATATTACGGTCAAGTGCCTGCAATGCAGCACGGAAGCCGATTACAAGCAGATATTTGCCCTTTTAAACACCATCCTGCCGTTTGACCAATCCACCTCGGGCCTGGCCAAGCTGGACCCGGACGGCCTCGTCGTGTCTTACGAACTGGCCAACATCAACTACCCCGCCGAGTGGCTTCAAACCTACAAGGACAAAAACTTCAGCGCCATCGACGTCATCGTCAAAAGCAATTTCACGGCATTTACGCCGCAATACTGGGATCATACCTACAAACTCCACAAGCCGGCCCGCGAGTTCATCACCCTGGCCTCGGATTTCCATCTGGTCCACGGCTACACCTTCGGCGCCAGACCGTTCGGTTTTTGCAAGCAGGCCAGCCTGTTTTCGTTTTCCGGCAATTTCAAGAAATACGACCCGACCATCATCGCGATCTTGCAAACCATCGTGCCGCATCTGCACTTGGCGTCCTCAAGAATCATCGAGGCGCGCCTGATCCAGCACAACCGGAAATTGCTCTCCGGGCGCGAACGGGAAGTCCTCAGCTGGCTCAAGCACGGCAAAAGCTCCTGGGACATCTCAGCCATCTTGCAGATAAGCGAATGCACGGTGAACTATCATATTTACAACATCATAAAGAAACTTGATGTCCAGAATAGGCCGCAGGCCGTGGCGGTAGCAACCCATCTCGGTATTCTTGATCCTGATTGAACCAGTCCACCAGTTCGGGTCGAGCGAGCCGGTTTTTTGCCTCGAACTCCCGCCAATCCATGATCGCCGCCGCCGCTGTCACGCCATCGGGCATCCGCGTCGGTTCGCCGACCAGCACGCACGGAAAGCCGAACATCTTGAGCAACCGCAAAACTTTGTATTCGACCACCAGATACAGGTAGCGCACCTCTTCCCGGACGCACCAGTGATAGACTTGGCGATACAGCAGCATGGACACGCCAAGCGAACCGAGGGATGTCCGTATTTTCGTGCCGCGCTCATCGAAACTGACGCATAAACGTGAGACCTCACACGTATCCGGGGCCTTGCGGATGTCATGGTCCGGCGAAACCAGGGCGCGGAACTCCTTTTCCAGCATATAGCGATGCTCCGGCGAAACCAGGCGCAGGTAAGACAGAATCTTCCTGTCCCGAAACACGCCGAAGTGCTTGGCATGATCGTCATAGACGTCATGTTCCAGGCCGTCGTCGCTTTGCGGCACCCACCGCAACTCCTGCGCAAACACCTTGTGCCGCAACCCGTAGGCGGCCTCGACGTCCCGGGCCTGCAGCACCCTGGCCGCAACGTCCTGGGCGGCTTCATAGGGCAAGCCCAGCGCGACGCCGCCGTCCAGATGCTCGCGCGGACTGTATTCGATCTGCATGTGTGACCTCCTTGTTCACACATGCATATCGAAGCCTTAATAACGTATAACCTGTCATTAATGCTAGTTGTTATTGATTTACTTATTTATTATACTAATAAATTTTTCCCTTGTTACTAGACAGTTCCGCACGCGTTCAACAGGCCTCCGCAGCCAACGTTTCCCCATCAAGGACCGCAACCGGCTAACAGCACGAGGCATTTACAGATAAATTCCGTCCACCGCCCCAATACACCATTGCTATACAGGACATCAGATACGGCGCAACGTCCTTTCCCCCTAATTATTTAGAGTACCCGGGGAGCAGCTTTGGGGCTATCTGTCGATTGGACAAAGCACCTCACTGCATTTGGAGAATCACCATGGCCAGCCACATCGCCAATAATGCTTTTATTTCGGTTTTTTACGAACCCATCTACTCGCAGAAGGAACAAAAGGCCTTGCTCCGCTTCGAATGCGAGGACGGGAGCAAAGGCGTCATCGGCTTGCGGCATGAATCGCTGTCGACCTTGCAGGAGGCCATCAACGCCATTGCCCGCGGCGATGGGTCGGAGCAAAACGCCTAGCCGGGAAACGGGTTCTCCGGCGCTTGGGCGTGACTGCGGCAGGTTGCGGGGCGACGGGTGCGCCAGAGAGTGCGTCGAGGCGGGCGCTTGGGCTTGGTTGCGGACGGCCGTGCGGCGACGGCCGACAGGTTGGGCCAGGACGTTCGTCGAGACAGGCGCTCAGGCAGGATTCCGGCGGCGCGAGAAAAGCGCCTGCAGCGTGATCAAGCCCTTCGCCGGGCCAAAGGACTGCAGGACGGCAGGCCGGGAGCATGGCGCTGGAGACGAGCCGGAGGGCTTTCCTCGACCCTTTTCTTCCTGCCGGACTTGCAGGCTATTGACGCCCTCGCAGCCAGCTGGCCAGGCCGTCCCGCGTGACCTCGCCCTGCCCCAGGCGCTCGAACAGGATGACGCGTTGCGGTCCGGGAGCCGTAACACGGACGCCGTGAAGCCGCAAAAACAGCGAGCAGACGACGTAGGCCGTCCGCTTGTTGCCGTCGACAAACGGATGATTTTTGGCGATTCCATGGGCGTAGGTCGCCGCCAGGTCAAAAACGTCGGGATCGCCGTAGGCCGCCAGTTGCGCCGGCCGCGCCAGGGCGCTTTCCAGCAAGGTCATGTCCCGGACGCCCCCCATCCCCCCATGCTCGGCAAGCTGCTGGTCGTGGACAGCCAGAACCACGGCGGGATCGACCCAGGTCCAGGTCATCGACGGGCCAGCTCGCGCAGCACGTCCCGATCCTCGCGCATGATGTCCTCGGCTGCCGCCATTTGCTCGGCAAAGCCCGCATCCATGGGCGTGATCCGGTAACCGTCCTGGGCGTCGGTCAGATAGACCATGTCTCCCTCCCCAACCTTGAGCCGCGCCACGACCTCCTTGGGCAGCACCAGCCCGAGGGAGTTTCCAATCTTCCTGATCTTGAGCGCCTGCATGAGAGCCCCTCCGTGTTGATACCGGAGTTATAACCACACGGCCGAAGAGGGGCAAGTCTCGAATTGGCGGACGTCGGATTGGCGGGAGGGACGGTTGTCGGCGCGCCAGGAAGCGTGTCTTGGAAAGCCCTCTTCCAGGCGATGTCCTTTTCTGTAAGTCGAAAAATGGCGCGTGCGCGGAGAGAAGCTCCGCCGCCAAAAGAAAAAGGGAGCCGGTGGTTAAACCGACTCCCTGAATCTGCTGGCTCCCCGGGACGGACTCGAACCGCCAACCTAGTGGTTAACAGCCACCCGCTCTGCCAATTGAGCTACCGGGGATCGTTGAGGCGAGAAAGGTGTT
>JAEZEM010000174.1 GCA_023417745.1 Pseudomonadota bacterium | reverse complement strand
TCCTGGAACCGTTCGTAGTCCCGGGCCGTGTCGCGCTTGGCGGCGGTCAGCGTGAAAAACTTGACGAAGATGATGCTCCAGCAGCCCAGGGACATGAATGCCAGCACGCACAAGACGAAAATAACCGTCGGCGTGGCGCTGGCCATCATGGCCCACAAGCCGCCATGCGGCGAAAGCGCGTCCATTGCGACCCACCTGTGGGAAAATTGCAGCAGGTTAGGAAAGCACGCGTTCAATCAGGGCCGGCAGCACGACTTCCGCCCTTCCCTTAAGGCGCACGTCGGCCAAGCCCTTGTAGGCGCTTTCCGTAAGATTGATTTCCACAACACCCCCGCCCCTGGCCTTGACCTCCCTGGGCAGGAGATTGGCCGGGGCGACCTCCCCCGATGTTCCGGCCACCACGATAACGTCGGCGGCCAAGGCCAATTGACCGCTTTTCGTCAGAGCGTCAAGTGCAATGGCCTCGCCAAAGAACACAATGTCCGGACGTACCACCCCGCCGCAGTCTTCGCAACGCCACGGCAACGCCTGCGGCGACAGTCTGCGGGCCTGCGCCCCGTCATGTTCCGCGCCGCAGCCCATGCAGAAAAAATGCCGCACGCCGCCGTGGTATTCCACCACATGGGTCGACCCGGCCGCCTGATGCAGGCCGTCGATGTTCTGGGTGATGACGCCGGAAAGCCCCCCCGCCGCCTCCAGCCGAGCCAGGGCCTGATGGGCCGGGTTGGGCTTGGCCGCGTCCACCAGCGTCAGCACCTCGCGCAAAAACGTCCAGACCCGGGCCGGATCGCGGGCCAGGGCCTGGGCCGTGGCCACGGCCATGGGATCATGGCGCTCCCACACCCCGCCGGGGCTGCGAAAATCCGGGATGCCGCTGGCCACCGAAACGCCGGCCCCAGTCAGCGCCACCACCGACCGCGCCCGCCGCAGCAAGGCCGCCGCCGCCTCAATGCCCGCAGCCAGGGCCTCGTCCGCCATGACGCCCCCTTTCGCGCGAAAACGCGTTGAGATTTTTTGCAAAGGCCCTATACTTGCATAATCTGTCGCAGCTAAAGTCTCAAAGAGGAGGCGAGAATCATGCAGTTCCCTTCGCGCGCCGTCGTCGCCCTGGCCGGCCTAGCCCTGGCCGCCGTTCTGGCCGCCCCGCAAGCCCTTCTGGCCCAGGCCCCGCCGCCCCAGAACATGACCACGCCCCCGCCGCCCGGCGGACAACAGCCGCGCCCGCCCAAGGGGCAACCCCCGACTGCGGTCCAAGCCCCGGCCACGGTCAAAGCGCCGGTCATGGTCCAGGCTCCGGCCACGGTCAAAACTCCCGGCCCGGTGGCCCAGGGGCCGGGCATCGTGATCCAGCCGCCGTCGGTGACCATCCAGCCCCCGGCGGTGACCGTCCAGCCGCCCGGCTACTATCCGCCGCCCCCCCCGCAAGGCGGCCGCAAGGCTCGGGCGCTCATGCGCTGTAATCAGCAACAGGCGGGCTGCGCCCAGAATTGCAACTACCGGACCTACGGACAGGCGCGCAACATGTGCAACAACCAATGCAACGCCATCTTCGTCAACTGCACCGCCCGGGCCAATTCCATGCGCTGACCCGGCAAGCCAAGGACTCCGCCATGAACACCAAAATCATCCTGGCCCTGCTCGCGGCCCTGACCTGCGCCGCGCTCTTGGCTCCCCAGTCCGGCCTGACCCAGCCGCCGCCCTGCCCGCCGGGCATGGTCTGGACCCCGGGCGGTTGCCGGCCCGCGCCGCCCCCACCCCCGGGCTACCCGCCGCCGCGCCCCGTGCCGCCGCCGCCGGGCTACGGACCAGGCTATGGCCCGGGCTATGCGCCGGCTCCGCCCTATGACCCCAACATCAAGCAGGTGGCCCGGCGCTACGTCACCTTGACCTCCTGCCCGGGCGAAGCCTGCCCGCCGGTCACCTCGCTGTCGCGCGGCACACCGGTGCGCATCCTGTCCTGGGAAGGCCCCTTTGTCTTCGTGCGCGTGCCCGACTCGCGCATCGAAGGCTGGGTCAAGCGCAACCGCCTGACCCCGTAACACCTCACCTCCGTCTGGACGCGGCTCAGGCCGCGTCCAGACCGGCGTTCGCCTTTTTTCTCTGCCTAGTCGCCCGTGCCCTTAAAAATACGCTTGTATTTTAAGAAAAATAAATTATTTTAGTCTGTTAACTACGAAGTGCCTTCTGCGCTTTTCGTGGACGCGACACGAACCGCCCGTCCCGGGGCCTTGCCGGCCGGCCCTTCGCCCGGCAAGCGCGGCCGATTGGCCGCGAAAGCCGGATCAGCCGCGTCCAGCACGGCGAAAAGCGCCCGCAGCTCGCCGTCGGCATGCAGCATCCGCTGGTTGGCCCGGTAGGCCTGGATGATGTCCGAACCCATGGCGTAGAGTCCCGAACGCAGGTCGCGGCGATACAGCCGCATACCCTCGGCCGTGTCGCCGACCGGCCCGAAAAGCGTCAGGTAGCCGTCCGGATGGACCTCGAAAATCGCCACCTCGGCAAACCGCTCGGGCAACGGCACGGCCCGGGCCATGTACTCCCGCTCCTCGCGCGCCGCCCCGCGCCGGGCGACAAACCGCCGCCGGGCATACCCCCGGCGCGTAAGCCACACCAGATGATAGACCAACACCCGGTCGTACAACCGCTGGCGCAGGAAGTAGGCCACCACCGCCCCCAGGCACAGCACGGCCAAGGGCAGACTCAGCCAAAGCGGCACGGCCGCAAGCTTCGCTCCCAACGCCTCCAACCGGCCGGCCAGCCCCGCCCCGATCTCCAAGGCCTTGCGCCCGGCCGCGTCCAGCAACTCTGCCAAAACATCGGCCGCCTTGCCCAGAAACGACAGCAAGACGGCATAAAGACGATCCAAAATGTCGTCCACAGCCCCTTCCCGCTGATTGCGCCCAGGCCCGTTGCGGCAGCCCGGATTTTCACTCTATCCGGGCTACACCGCCAAGGCCCCCCTGGCAAGCCCGACACGCCCCTTGCCAAGCCGCCAAACCGGCACTACGAGGTCTCCCCATGCAACGACTGACCAACAACATGCTCTTCAACCTCGCCCTGCTCACCTTCGGCGCGGCCGTCTACAGCTTCGGCATCAAAGACATCGTGGTGGCCAAGGGGCTCATGTCCGGCGGCGTCTCCGGCGTGGCCCTGCTCCTTTTCTACCTCACCGGCGCACTGGGGCCCGGCGTCTACTACTTCCTGCTCAACCTGCCGCTCATGGCCCTGGGCTGGGTAAGCCTGTCGCGCCGGTTCATCCTCTACACCGTCTACGGCATGGGCATCTTAAGCCTTTTCATGCAGCTCATGCCCGAACGGGCGCTGATTGCCGATCCGCTGCTGGCCGCCGTCTTCGGCGGCGCGGTCATGGGAGCCGGCTCGGGCATCATGCTGCGCACCCTGGGCTCGGCCGGCGGCACCGACATCCTGGCCATCTGGCTCAACCAGAAATACAATCTGCGCATCGGCCAGTTCAATTTCGTCTTCAACCTGGCCGTGTTCGCCGCCGGCATGGCCTTCTACGACCCCACCCTGGCTCTGTATTCCATCATCCTCTCCTACGCCAACTCCAAGGTGATGGATTACGTGCTGGCCCTTTTCAACCAACGCAAGATGGTATTTATCATCTCCGACAAGGCCGACGCCATCGCCCGAGAAATCATCCACAACCTCAAACGCGGCGCAACGTTCCTGCACGGAGCCGGAGCCTACACCGGCAAATCCAAACGCGTCATCCTCACCATCACCAACACCGTGGAAATTAAACGCCTGGAAGAACTCGTGTTCAGCCACGACCCCAATGCCTTCTTCGTGGTCGAAAACACCTTCAATGTCCTCGGCGAAGGATTCTCGCGAAGGAAAGTTTATTGATGTGGAAAGACGGGAGGATAAGATGCCTCCGGCGGCCGGGGGCCTGAGGCCCCCGGACCCCCCAAATAGAGTAAAGGGGGCCAGGGGTTCTAATCCTCTCATCTCGGCCTGATATTTCATGGGCTTACGGCAGATTACCGTAGGCCTTTTTCTCGTGAGATAACCGAGTGGACAGCCTGTTGGCTTGGTATTTCGAACAAATGGTTGTCCGGGTCCTCTCCTTAGCCCTGAGGGGGGGTAAAAATACCGATATCTCAGCTCGAAACACCAACCTCTTCGCTTCTTGGAGCTATGCCGGGAGACTCCCGTCGCGGACAGCGCCGATGCCGGCCTTACCGCCGCCCGCAGGCGTCATTTTAACATTTTTGTTGACATCCCCGGACGATGGTGGAAATTTTTTGGGGATAAAATGTCCACGACGGTTGTCGTTCCCTGGAGGAAAAAGTGCATAAAATCGACTCGAATGAGTGTCAGTTTTGCGGCGCATGCCAAGGTGTCTGTCCTGCCGAAGCGATCATCCACCCCGCTGGGAAAAATTACTATGAAATAACGGGTGATTGCATTGATTGCGGTGTTTGCGAAGCCGAATGCGGCTTCAATGCTATCAGCGCAGAGGAATAGATACCATTCAGACCCTGTTCCCGTTGATTGCTGCATGAACACAAATGTCATGAGCAAGAAGGAAATGGGGCCGCCGGTCTCCGATCCTTGATTATGCGAACCCAGCCAAGGCGGGGCCGTTAGCGAAAACCGCTAGCGGCCCCTTTTTCCATTTGCAGCCGACCTACGGCGGTCAGCCCTTCGGCGGGGAGTCGTCCTCTAAGGCATTAATTGAATCGTTGTTCTCGACGTACGAAAACTCGATGAAGATTTGCAGGTAACCCTGGCGGATAGTGGAAGCACAAAAGACGGAAGAAGGGCATGGTCCATGGGCCATGCCCTTTCGATATTTCGCGAAAAACCTTTTTATCCGGCAAGTTGGCCGAGGCTGACGGCCCCGGCGGGTTGCCGGTTACGACCCTGTGGCGGCAAAAACGTCCCGCACCACCAGCATGCCGTTTATTGCCGCCGGAAATCCGGCATAGCCCGCCATCTGCATGACGGTCTCCACGATCTGCTCACGCGAAAGCCCCACCGCCAGACCGGCCCGCACATGCACGGCCAGTTGCGGTCCCATGGTCCCGCGCGAGGTTGCCGCCGCGATCATGGCGATCTCCTTGGCCTCGGGCGAAAGCACTCCCCGCGAAATCACGTCGCCATACGAGAAATCCAGCAGCCAGCCGCCGAAATCCGGCGCGATGCCGTCCATGGACGCCAGCACCTTCTCCCCGGCCTCCTGGCTGGTCACCGACAGGGCCGCCAAGCCCCGCTCACGCCGATCCGCCGGCTGGCCGGCATAGGCGTCTGGCGGCGTCACCGTGATCCCCTTGGCCGCGAACACCTCCCGACACACGCCGATGGCGTTGATGCCGGCCGGAAATCCGGCAAACACCATAGCCACATAGACGATCTCCACAATAGCCTCGGCCGAAAGCCCGGTCGCAAGCCCGGCCTCCACATGAAAGGCCAACTGCGGCGCGGCGTTACCCAGCGCCGTCAGGGCCGCGATGGTGGCCGTCTGGCGCAGCTGCGGCGACAAGCCCGGCCGGGTGAAAATATCGCCATAACCGAATTCCACCACAAACCACCCCAAATCCGGGGCCACGCCGCCCAAGGCTTCCTGCACCGCCTGCGCCTTGTCCGGGGCCAGCGCCATCAAAGCCGCCATGCCGCGATCATACCGTTCACTCGTGCCCTTCGTTTCCATGTCGCTTCCTCCTCGCGCCGGATGCGCCCCCAGGCCCCAAGCCAGGGCCAGAACCAAAGCCATTGCCGTCGACATACGCCAAACTCGGGTCATGGTCGCCTCCTGCGTGGTTTTGACCGACTTTACGTCGCCCACATCAAGAGGTGAAATACCAATTCCAACCATGATCAATATGCGCTATCTATCGATCCATGGAACTACGCGATTTCCGCTACGTCCTGGCCGTGGCCGAGGAACTGCACTTCGGCCGGGCCGCCGCCCGGCTCCACATGTCCCAGCCCCCCTTGAGCCAACGCATTCGCGACATCGAAGAGGCCCTGGGCACGCCGCTTTTCACCCGCACCAGCCGCCGCGTGGCCCTGACCCCGGCCGGACAGGCCCTGACCGACAAAGCCCGCCACATCCTGGCCCTGGCCGATGAAGCCGCCGCCCTGGCCAAACGCGTGGGCGCGGGACTGGCCGGGCGCCTGTCGCTGGGTTTCGTCAACCCGGCCATGGACGCCTTCCTCGCCGCCGCCCTGCCCCGCTTCCGGAAGCTCGCCCCGGACGTAGAACTGCGCCTAAAGGAAATGACCACCCCGCAACAAACCGACGCCCTGGCCGCCGGCCGCCTCGATCTCGGTTTTATCCGCTACGCCGGCCAGAGCGTCCCAGGTGCGACCATCACCGAAATCCTGCGCGAACCCTACATCCTGGCCCTGCCCGCCAACCATCCCCTGCCCGTCAACCATCCCCTGGCCGACAACCCCACCCCCAGCCTGGCCGATCTCCACAACCAGCCGCTGATCATCCCCCCGCCCGCCACACTGCCCGCCCTGGCCCAAGCCATGGCCGCCGCCTTCGCCAAAGCCGGAGCCTCCCCCATCCCCGTCCGGGAAGCCGCCAGCAAATTCACCACCCTGGGTCTCGTGGCCGCCGGCCTCGGCCTGGCCCTCGTCCCGGCCTCGGCCCAGGTCTGGCAACGCCATAACGTCGTCTTCCGGCCCCTCGCCCAAGGTCTGCCCCCCGTCATCCACGCCGCCGCCATCCCCGAAGGACGAGCGTCGGCAGCGGCCGAAAGGCTTGTTGAGTTGGCGCGGCTATGCGCGGGAGCAGAGGAACATGGCGGGAAATAAAGAAAAGAATGCCTCCGGCGGCCAAAGGGGCTGAGCCCCTTTGGGAACCCCGCATGGGGATGACGACATGACCGCTCCATCCTGTCGATCCCACTCCAACCATGCGAAAACGGGTGATTTTGGCGCGAGGCTTTGATCGCGCCAAAATCACCCGTTTTCGCTGGCGAGTTGGGGGCTGGAATTTCGGGTTGTCTGGCCGGGCGCCTGTCGCTGGGTTTCGTCACCCCGGCCATGGCCGCCTTCCTCGCCGCCGCCCTGCCCCGCTTCCGGAAGCTCGCCCCGGACGTAGCACTGCGCCTAAAGGAAATGACCCCCCCGCAACAAACCGACGCC
>JAEZEM010000257.1 GCA_023417745.1 Pseudomonadota bacterium | reverse complement strand
ATGCCATGGAAGGGTGGCAGGGGCAAGGGGGCGGCTCTAATCGGTCACTTCCGCCCGCTTGCGGTTCCCCCGCCCGCCACAGACGGCCAGGGGGTCCGGGGGGATTATCCCCCCGGCGGGTGCAGGGCAGCGCCCTGCCGGGTCGCGGGCAGCGCCCGCGCGGGTCCAGGGCAGCGCCCCGGTGGGTCCAGGGCAGAGCCCTGCAGTTAGGCCGGCCGCAGGAACACCGCGCTAAGCGGCGGCAGGGTGAGCGTCAGCGAATAGGGGCGATCAAAGCTCTCGATGGCTTCGGCCATGACTGCGCCGGCGTTGCCCAGGCCCGAGCCGCCGTAGGGGCGGGCGTCGCTGTTGAGCAGTTCCCGCCACATGCCGGGCTTGGGCACGCCGACCCGGTAGAACTCGCGCGGCACGGGCGTGAAGTTGAGCACCACCAGCACCATGTCGTCCGGGTCCTTGCCGCGCCGCAAAAAGGCCAGCACGCTGGCCTCGGCGTCGCGGAAATCGACCCACTCGAAACCCTCGGATTTGAAATCGCGCTGATGCAGGGCCGGTTCGGACCGGTAGACGGCGTTTAGGTCGGCCACCCATTGCAGCACGCCCTGGTGCGGCGGCGACTCCAGCAGCTCCCATTGCAGTTCGGCGTCGTGATTCCATTCCTGCCACTGGGCGAATTCGCTGCCCATAAACAGCAGTTTCTTGCCCGGATGGCCGAACATGAAGCCGTAGAGCAGCCGCAGGTTGGCGAACCGTCGCCAGTCGTCGCCGGGCATTTTGCGGATGAGGCTGCCTTTGCCGTAGACGACCTCGTCGTGGGACAGGGCCAGGACGAAGTTTTCGGTAAAGGCGTACCAGATGCCGAAGGTGAGCTCGCCGTGGTGGTATTTGCGGAAGATCGGGTCGCGGGAAAAATAGCGGAGCACGTCGTGCATCCAGCCCATGTTCCATTTCATGCCGAAGCCCAGGCCGCCGAGGTAGGGCGGGCGCGAGACCATGGGCCAGGAGGTGGATTCCTCGGCGATGGTTTCGGTGTCCGGGAAGCGGGCGTAGGTCATCTCGTTTAAGCGGCGCAGGAAGTCGATGTTGTCGAGGTTTTCCCGGCCGCCGTGGCTGTTGGGAATCCATTCGCCGTCGCGTCGGGAGTAGTCGAGGTAGAGCATGGAGGCCACGGCGTCCACGCGCAGGGCGTCGGCATGGTAGCGGCCAAGCCAGAAAAGCGCGCTGGAGATGAGGAAGGCGCGCACCTCGTAGCGGCCGGTGTTGAAGATGTAGCAGTTCCAGTCCGGGTGGTAGCCCCGGCGCGGGTCGGCGTGCTCGAAGAGGTGGGTGCCGTCGAAATAGGACAGGCCGTGGCCGTCGGCCGGGAAATGGGAGGGCACCCAGTCCAGCACCACGCCGATGCCGTTCTGGTGGAGCCGGTCAATAAGGGCCATGAAGTCTTGCGGCGTGCCGTAGCGGCTGGTGGGGGCGAAATACCCCAGGGTCTGATAGCCCCAGGAGCCGAAAAAGGGGTGTTCCATGACCGGCAGGAACTCCACGTGGGTGAACCCGGCCCGCAGCACATGCTCGGTCAGGTGGTCGGCCAGCTCCCGGTAGGACAGGGAGCGGTAGCGGTCCTCGTGGACGCGGCGAAACGAACCGAGGTGGAGTTCGTAGATGGAAATGGGCGAGGCAAAGCCGTTTTTCTCGCGGCGGCTCTCCATCCAGGCGGCGTCGTTCCACTGGTAGTCGAGATCCCAGACGATGGAGGCGGTATGGGGCGAGGTCTCCCAGTAGAAGGCGAAGGGATCGGCCTTGTCGGCCTTGTAGCCGCCGACCTGGGAAGCGATGTGGTATTTGTAGCGCGTGCCCTTGGGCACGCCGGGGATGAAGCATTCGTGGACGCCCGAGGCGTCGTGGCGCACGGCCATGGGGTGGCTGTCGGGGTCCCAGTCGTTGAAGTCGCCGATGACCGAGACGGTGCGGGCGTTGGGAGCCCAGACGGCGAAATGAACGCCGGCTTCGCCCTCGACCTCCATCATGGCCGAGCCGAGCTTGTCGGGCAGATCGAAGTGATTGCCCTGCTTGAAGAGGTAGATGTCTTCGTCGGTCAGGCGTGAAACGTCGTGGCGAATGGGGCTATAGTCCCGCATGCAAGGCTCCTTGGCCGGCCCTGGGGCCGTGCGGGGGTGATAAGCCAAAGGCGGGCGCGGGGCAACGCGGCAGGTGCGGGAAGCGCGCGGCCCTAGGCGAAGCTCAGGCGCAGGCCCACCCCCACTTCATGGACGGGCAGGGTACGGGACAGGGCGATCTTGGCGGCCAGCGAGGTGCAGTGGCCGGGGTAGAGGGCGGCCAGGCCGATGCGGCGGAAATAGTCGGCCGTGGCCTCGAAGCGGGCCGGGTCGGGCCGGCGCAGGTGCAGGCCGCCCACCACGGCGGCCACCCGGCGCTGGCCGGTGGCGCGGCGGGCGTGCTCCACGATGTTGCAGATGCCGGCGTGGGAACAGCCGGTGATGACCACCAGACCGTCCTCGCCGCGATACGCCAGGGCCGTGTCGTCGGGCAGGTCGTCGGGCACGAGGCCGTCCGGCTCTTGGCGCTGCCCGATGGGGGCGGTGTTTTCAAAAGGGAAAAGGCGCGGGATTTCGCCGAGAAAGAGCAGGCGGTCGGTGATCGGGACCGGTTCGCGCGAAAGAACGAGGTCAAAACACTGGGCCAGGGCTTCGACGCCAAGCAGCGAGCCGATGGGTTCGCCATGCTCCAGGCGGCGCGGCGTGAGCGCCTTGGGATGGGCGACAAGCCTTGGCCGACACGCCCGGCCGGTTTCGGCGGCGCGCTCGGTCAGACAGGCCATGAGCGGCAGGATTCCCCAGGTATGATCGTTGTGGCCGTGGGAGAGCACCACCTGGTCCAGGCCGGCCAGATCCAAGCCCAGGCTGGCCGCGTTGCGGCGCAGCACGTCGGAATAGCCGCAGTCGAAAAGCACCTCGCTGTCGCCGTCGCGCAGATGGAGGGACAGCCCGGGTTCGGCCAGCAGATAGCAGTCGATAAGGGTGTTGTTGTCCACCAGGACGGTGAGTCTCATGATGCAGCCTGCGCCCAGGGACAAACAAAAGTCAAGGAATACCTGGACAGCCAGGCCGGAGACAGGCATATTTGACCCCAAAAAGGCTTTCAAGGGGGGAGACCATGAACAAGCGCCTGCTGCCGGCTTTGACCCTGCTGCTCCTGCTTGCCGCCGCCGTTGGCGGCTGCAGCGTATCCATCGGCGTGCCGCCGCCACCGCCGCCGCCGGCCGGCTACGTCCGGGTGACCACCGTCGAATCCGTGTATATTCGGGCCTGTCCGTCCACTTCCTGCGACGTGCGCACCGTGGTCTATCGGGGCCAGCCCGTGCGGGTGTGGGAATACGACGCCAACGGTTGGGCTCGCGTCACGCTGCTCGAAACCGGGGCCACGGGCTGGATGTACGCCAGCTACCTGACGCTGCCGCGCTAACCGCGACGATTCCGAGCACAAAAAAGCGCCGGACGGCCGAGGGGGCCGTCCGGCGCTTTGCGTTATGGGGCGATGTGGTCGCTACGAGAATTAGAGGACGTCGAGGCGGGCCAGGCCGGGCACGGACGCGGCCAGGGCGTCCAGGGAGGCCGACGGCCCCAGGACCACCACGGCGGCGTTGGCGGCGGCCGCGTCCAGGGCCTCGCCGTAGGCCCTGAACCGGGCCGGGGCGGCGGCCAGCACCTCGGCGCGCAGCTTGGCCCGTCGCTTAGCCGTGTCGCCGGTCAGCCGCCTGGCCAGGGCGACATGGCCCTTGGCGTCGGGCAGCATGTGGGCGTCGATGTCGCCGATGGCCCCAATAACGGCCCGGGTCATCTCCTCGTCCGAGAAGCGCGTATCCATCAAATAGCGGCCGGCCTTGCGGAAGGCCTCGATGGTCGCCTCGGTGTTGGGGTCGCGGTAGGAGACGAACACGGCCTGGCCGGCGATGCGGTCCAGGGAGCAGAACGCCCCGTAGGCCCCGCCGCGCACCCGCACCCGGTCCCAGAGATAGGCCATGCGCAGGTAGCGGCTGGCCACCAGATCCGCGCCGTCAAAGCTCCAGCCGGTGGTGGTCAGGTCCAGCCCCAGGCCGACGTAGTGGACCTGGGCCGGGATGGCCAAGCCTTCGGCCCCGGGCAGGCCCGGGCGCGACCAGGCCTGAGGCGCGGGGGCGGCCCCGGGCAGGGCGGCCAGGAAATCGGCCAGGGCCGTTTCCTGGGAGGCCATGGCCGTCTCGGACACGGTCAGCCCGGCCAGGGTACCGGCTCGGGTCAGAACGAGATCGCGCAGGGTTTCGAGGTCGGCCCGCACGCCGTCGTAGTCGGCTTCCAGGCGCGCGGCGAGTTCGCGCAGATACAGCAGCTGGGACACGCCGCGCAGGCGTTCGGCCGTGGCCCCGGCCAGAGTGTAGCGGGCGCGAAGCCGCGAACCGGCCGTGGCATGGCCGGCCGGGGCCAGCCGGCGCTCCAGGCGCGAGCGGGCCTCGGTGGCCATCTGAACAAACCGCTCGCGGTTGCCGAAATCGGTCTTGGTGAGGATTTCGCCCAGGATCTCGTAGAGATCGGGCATCTTGTCCAGGGTGGCCTTGGCCCGCAGCACGAGCCTGGCCGCCACGGCGTCCGGGCCGGCGTCCACCACCCCGGCCACCATGGCCTCGCGGGCGATGCCGCCGGTCTTGGCCGCGATGCGCCGGGTGAGCGTCACGGCGTCAAAGCGCGGCGTGCCCAGTTCCAGCAGCGCCCGGCCAAACAGCGGCACAAGAGGCACGAGACGGTCGGGCAGGCCGGCCAGGGGAAAGGCCAGATCGACGTAGGCGATGCCGGCGGTTTCGAGGGGGTGGAGCAGCAGCTCGGCCTGGCCGGCCGGAGCGGCGCGCTCGGGGATGGGCGTTTCGTCGCGGGGCAGATCGGCCAGGGCCAGGGATGGGATGCGGGCCAGATCCTCGGGACTGTCCGGGGTGTCCTGGAACTGGCGCAGGATATCGAGGTCCGCGGCGATGGCGGTTTTGGCGGCCTCGTCCAGGGCGGCGGCCACGGCGGCCAGCTCGGCTTTCTCCTCGGCGGCGCGCCGGGCGTCAAGCTCGGTGTCCGGGGTCAGCGTCAGGGTCACGCGGTGAGGATTATCCAGCAGCCACAGCTTCATGGCGTCTTCGAGCACGCGTTCGCCAGCGGCCAGCCGGGCCTTGAGACGGCCAAGGGGGCCGGAAAAGCGCAAGGGGGACAAGGGGTCGCCGTCGTGGAGCCAGGTCGTCAGCGCCCGCAGCCACAAGGACAACCCGCGCGGGAACGAACCGGTGTTGTTTTCGCGAAGGGAGAATTCCAGGGCGTTGACGCCGGCTTCCACGGCGTCGGTCGGCAGCCCCTCGGCGGCCAGCCGGGCCAAGGTTTCGAGAATCAGCGTTTCCACCTGGCCCACGGCCTCGGGGGCCACGCCTTTGAGGCCCACCGAGAAAAACATCTGGCGCAGTTCGGTCTCCAGGCCGCCGCCGGTCAGGTCCTCGCCCAGGCCGCTGTCGAGCAGCGCCTTGCGCAGGGGCGAGGTGGGCAGGCCGATGAGCACATGCTCCAGCACGTCGAAGACCATGACCAGATCCTGGTCGGCCACGTCGGGCAGCAGCCAGTTGCAGACGACAAAGGCGCTCCCGGCCTGGCCCGGGGCGGCGGCGTAGGGCATCTCGATTTTTTTGGGCGCGGCGAAGGGCTGTTGCCGGGCCACGGACGAGACGGCCGGCCGGGCCTCGAAGCGGTCAAGGCAGGCCCCCAGCAGGCGCAGGCGCTCGTCGGGATCGTCGTTGCCGGCAAAGAAGAAACGGCCGTTGGACGGATGGTAGTAGGTCTCGTGAAAGGCCTTGAAGGCCTCGTAGGTGAGGGTGGGGATCACCTTGGGGTCGCCGCCGGAATCCACGCCGTAGGTGGTGTCGGGAAACAGCGTGCGCTGGGAGAATTCGCCGAGCACGGAATCGGGCGAGGAGTAGACGCCTTTCATTTCATTGAAGACCACGCCGCTGCGGATCAGCTCGCCGCCGTCGCTCCATTCGAAATGCCAGCCTTCCTGGAGGAAGACGGCCCGGGGGATGCGGGGGAAAAACACGGCGTCGAGATAGACGTCTACCAGATTATAGAAGTCGCGCAGGTTGGTGGAGGCCACCGGGTAGCAGGTCTTGTCGGGGTAGGTGAAGGCGTTGAGAAAGGTGTTGAGCGACCCTTTGAGGAGTTCGACAAAGGGTTCCTTGACGGGATATTTTTGCGATCCGCACAGGACCGAGTGTTCGAGGATATGGGGCACGCCGGTGGAGCAGGCGGGCGGGGTACGGAAGGCCGCGCCGAAAACTTTATTTTCATCGTCGGAAACAAGGGAAAGGAGTTCGGCTCCGGTGCGGTCATGGCGGTAGAGGATGGCCCTGGCGGCGTATTCTTCAAGGATTTCGTCGCGAAGGACGGAAAAACCGTATTGCTTGGACATCAGCGCTCCTGCGTTGTCGTTTGGCTGGCTGGCGGACGTGGCCGGCCAGGTTTTTTGTACACATTCAGAGGAAATATGCTATAGGCAGCCCAAGG
>JAEZEM010000238.1 GCA_023417745.1 Pseudomonadota bacterium | reverse complement strand
CTCGTCACCGGCGTGGCCTCGGGCTACTACCAGTTCGACGAGATGACCGCCGGGCTCCAGCCGTCCGATCTCATCATCGTGGCCGGCCGTCCGTCCATGGGCAAGACCGCCTTTGCCATGAACGTGGCCATGCGCGCCGCCGCCATGTCGGCCATCCCCACGGCCGTTTTTTCGCTGGAAATGTCCATGGAGCAGATCATGCAGCGCATGCTGTGCTGCTGGGGCAAGGTCGATCTGGCCAAGCTGCGCCGGGCGCGGCTCGACGACGAGGACTGGTCGCGGCTCTACGACGCGGCCAACCATCTGTCGTCCTCGCCCATTTTCGTGGACGACACCCCGGCCATCACCACCATGGATCTGCGCGCCCGCTGCCGCCGCCTCAAGGCCGAGCACGGCCTGGGGCTCATCATGGTGGACTACCTCCAGCTCATGCGCGCCTCGCGCCACATCGATTCCCGCGAGCAGGAAATTTCCGACATCTCCCGCAGCTTAAAAGCCCTGGCCAAGGAGCTGCACGTGCCGGTGGTGGCCCTGTCCCAGCTCAACCGCAAGGTCGAGGAGCGCGCCGACAAGCGGCCCATGATGTCCGACCTGCGCGAATCCGGGGCCATTGAACAGGACGCCGACGTCATCATTTTTCTCTACCGCGCCGCCGCCTATAAGAAAAAAGAAGAGCTCACCCCCGAGGACAACGTGGCCGAGGTCATCATCGGCAAGCAGCGAAACGGCCCCACGGGCATGGTCAAGCTGCTGTTCCTCAAGGAATCGACAGCCTTCGAGAACCTCTCCGACATCCCCCCCCCGTCCGAATTCGGCATGGGCTGAGTCCTTTTTCTCCTCCCGCGACTCTTGAACCCGTGCCCTGCCGGGGGTATAGCCTCGAAGGCACAGCACAAGTCACTCAACCCTCCCGTGGAAAGTTTTTCGGGGAGGAGGGGTGTGGGGAGGGACCCCCGTTTTGAAAAAAGGGGGTCCCTCCCCACATTCGCCAGTAAGGAGATGTCGTGGATTGCTACGATGCCGCCGAGGCCCTTTCCCGGCCCGAGATAGCCCAACTGCAGATCGGCCGGCTGCGCCGCTCCCTGGTCCAGGCCGCCAAGTCGCCGTTCTATGCCCGCCGTTTCGCCGAGACCGGGTTTGATCCCGAATCCGTCCACTCCCTGGACGACGTGCGCCGCATCCCGTTTACCACCAAACAGGACCTGCGCGACAGCTACCCCGACGCCATGTTGGCCCTGCCGCACAGCGAAATGGTGCGGATGCACGCCTCTTCCGGCACCACCGGCACGCCGACGGTCATCTACCACACCCAAAAAGACCTGGACTGGTGGGCCTCGCTCATGGCCCGCTGCATGTACATGGTCGGGCTTCGACGCACCGACGTCTTCCAGAACATGTCCGGTTACGGGCTTTTCACCGGCGGCCTTGGCATCCACTACGGCGCGGAAAAGCTCGGCTGCCTGACCATTCCGGCCGGGGCCGGCAACAGCCACCGCCAGATCAAGCTTTTGACCGACTTCAAGGTCACGGGCATCCACATCATCCCGTCCTATGCCTTGTATCTGCACTCCATCTTCGCCGAAATCGGCCTTGATCCCCGCGACCTGCCCCTGCGCATCGCCCTGGTCGGAGCCGAGCCCTACACGGAAGAAGCTCGAGGACGCCTCCAGGAACTCTACGGCATCAAGGCCTACAACTCTTACGGTCTGTCCGAGATGAACGGACCGGGCGTGGCCTTCGAGTGCCAGGAACAAAATGGCATGCACGTCTGGGAGGACGCCTACCTGGCCGAGATCGTCGATCCGGCCACGGGCGAGCCGGTGGCCGAGGGCGAACTCGGCGAACTGGTCATGACCACCCTTGGTCGCGAAGGGATGCCCGTCATCCGCTACCGCACCCGGGACATGACCCGGTTTCTCCCGGGCCAGTGCCCCTGCGGCCGAGCCCATCGCCGCATCGACCGCTTGCACGGGCGCTGCGACGACATGCTTATCATCAAGGGCGTCAACATTTTCCCCATGCAGATCGAGCGGGTGCTCATGGCCATGCCCGAGGTCGGCCAGGACTACCAGATCGTGCTGGAGCGCGACGGCTACATCGACAACATCCGGGTGCGGGTGGAAATCCGCGACGAATTCTTCGTCGAGGACATGCGCCAGCTCGGGGCCTTGCAAAAGCGTATTTCCGCCCGGCTTCGCGACGAAATCCTGGTCACGCCCAAGGTGGAGCTGGTCGAGGGCAACAGCCTGCCCAAGACCGAAGGCAAAGCCTCGCGTGTGGTG
The DNA here is from genome assembly GCA_023417745.1 of Pseudomonadota bacterium. Classification (GTDB taxonomy): domain Bacteria; phylum Desulfobacterota; class Desulfovibrionia; order Desulfovibrionales; family Desulfovibrionaceae; genus Solidesulfovibrio. The sequence goes on along the minus strand of JAEZEM010000238.1, from coordinate 1,568 downwards.
GACAAGCGGGAGAGCGGGGCGTGAGCCTTGTCGCCCTGGCCGTTTTCCTCCTGATCCTGCTCGGCTGCCTGACGCTCCACGTCTTTGGCCTGCCGGGCAACTGGGCGCTTTTGGGCATGGTCGTCCTGTGGGACATGTTCCACCCGGAGCTGCATCTGGGCTTCGGGTTTTACGCCCTGCTCGTGTGCGTGGCCCTGGCCGGCGAGGCGGTGGAACTCTCTGCCCAGCTTTTCGGGGCCAAACGCTACGGGGCCAGCGGCAAGGGCAACTTGGGCGGTTTTCTGGGCGCCTTTGGCGGGGCGCTGTGCGGCGCGCCGTTTTTCCTGGGCCTGGGGGCCCTTTTGGGGGCCGTTGCCGGGGCGTTTTTCGGCTGCTATATGTTCGAGCGGCTGCATGGCCGCGACGACGCCCAGGCCCGGCGCGCCGCCCTGGGAGCCCTTTACGGCAAGGTCTTTGGCCTGACGGCCAAGGTGGCCTGCGGCGTCGTCATGTGGACGGCCAGCGCCCGGGAACTCTGGCCGGCCTGAGGCCGCCTGTCTGGCTGGGCCTCTGTCGCAGGTGACCAAGAGATCGTTTTTTCGAAGCATTCGTCCAAACGGCCTTTCGCTCCGAAGGGGGAGCGGAACAAGCGCAGGGAGCGCCATGATCACGACGAGCGATTTTCCCAAATATCGGGGCAAGATGGAATACGTCTGCCTGGGCTGTGGAGCCCGGTTCGACATTCACGAACTCTACTACACCTGCCCCCATTGCGGCGGCGTGTTCCTGCTCGAAGACACCACCTTCGACAGCCTCCTCGAATACCCGGCCAGCTACTGGCAGGGGCTTTTCGACAAGCGCGCCTCCTCCCGCTCTACGGCCTTGCGCGGCGTGCTGCGGTTCTACGAACTCATGGCCCCGGTCATGGAAGAACAGGACATCGTCTACCTGGGCGAAGGCCACACGCCCATCGTTAGCGCCAACGCCGCCCTGACCGAGCTGGTCGGCGTGCCGTTTGCCTATAAAAACGACGGCCAAAACCCCAGCGCCTCCTTCAAGGACCGGGGCATGGCCTGCGCGTTCAGCTATTTGAAGCACCTGGTGCGGGTCAACGACTGGGATTCGGTGCTGACCGTGTGCGCCTCCACCGGTGACACCTCGGCCGCCGCCGCCCTCTACGCCGCCTATGTCGGCGGGCCCGTCAAGTCCGTGGTCATTTTGCCCAAGGGCAAGGTGACGCCCCAGCAGCTGGCCCAGCCCCTGGGCAGCGGGGCCACCGTCATCGAAGTGCCCGGCGTCTTTGACGACTGCATGAAGGTCGTTGAGCATCTGGCCGACAACTACCGCGTGGCGCTGCTCAATTCCAAAAACGCCTGGCGTATCCTCGGCCAGGAATCCTATGCCTTCGAAGTGGCCCAGTGGTATGGCTGGGACACCTACCGCAAATGCGTGTTCGTGCCTATCGGCAACGCCGGCAACGTCACGGCCATCATGAGCGGTTTCTTGAAGCTCAAAAAGCTCGGCGTCATCCGCTCCCTGCCGCGCATCTTCGGCGTGCAGTCCCACCACGCCGACCCGGTCTTCCAGTA
>JAEZEM010000208.1 GCA_023417745.1 Pseudomonadota bacterium | reverse complement strand
GGCGGCGCGGCCTGCTGGGCCAGCTTTTGGGTCGCCGCCGCATACACGCGCTTGGCGTCGGTCAGCCCCGGATCGGCGGCCAGGGCCTGGGCGGCGGCGGCCTTGGCCACATCCCAGTGCCCCAGGCGGGCGGCGGCCAGGGACAGGGTCTGATCAAAAAGCGGCTGGACGGCGGATTTGCCTTTGACGTCGAGCAAGGCGCGCTCCACGGCAACCCATTCCTCGCCCTTGCCCCCGACCTGCAGCAGAAAATCGTAAATGCGCGGATTGTCCGGCGACTCTTCCAGGGCGCGCTTCAAGTACTCCAGCGAGGCCTTGTGGTGCCCGGCGTCAATGAGACGTCCGGCAATGAGCGGAAAGAGTCCCGTTTCGTCAATATACTCTTCCACAGCGGCCCGGAAATTGCGCTGAGCTTCGAGCAGATTGCCGTCGGCCAAAAGCTTGGTGCCCTTGATGACGGCATGGTCGATGCGCAGCTTGCGCTGGCGCATGGCCTCCAGCCCCTCCTCGGCCAGATCGGCCTCCATCTTCTTGGCCAGGGTGGCCACAAACGCGCCCAGCTTGGATTCCTGGCCCTTGAGGTAGGGGATGCCGTTGGGCGCGTACTTCTTGACCTCTTCAAGCTTGCCGATGTTGGTCAGGCATTCCCGAAAAAGGCTTTCGATGGGCGCCCGGTCGCTGCCGGGCAGCTTGACCGCCGTAAAGGAACGAAAGGCCACGGCCAGAAGCTGCACGGCGCGCAAGGCGTCGTTCTTGGCGTAGGCGGCCTTGGCCCGGGCCAGATCTTCCCGGATGGATTTGGCGGATGGCGGCATGCCGTCGGTTCCTCGTGGTTCCTGTTGGCGTTTGCGGAATAATCCGAATCTCACCGATGGTAGGGCACTTTGCCCGGGTTGAAAAGCCCCTTGTGGCCGTGCCCCCGGCGTCGGATGGCGCTCAGTGGGCCTCGCCCCAGGTGCGTCCGGTCCCCCAGTCCACTTCCAGGGGCACGGCCAGGGTGATGACGCCGGTCATGAGGCTGGCCAGCCGGGCTCCGGCCTCCCTGGCCGTCGCTTCGGGCGTTTCCAGCAGCAGTTCGTCATGGATCTGCAGCACGAGCACGGCCTCCAGCCCCGCCAGTTCGGCGTCGCTGGCGGCGGCCAGCATGGCCATCTTGATGATGTCGGCCGCGCCGCCCTGGACCACGGTGTTGATGGCTTGTCGCCGGGCCTGGGAGGACAGCTGGCTGTTGGCCGAGCCGATGTCGGACAGAAGCCGCCGCCGTCCGGCCAGGGTGGTGACGAAGCCGTCGCGCTTGGCCGCCTCGACAATGCCTTCGTAAAAGGCGGACAGCCCGGGCAGGCGCTCGAAGTAGCGGGCAATAAACGCCTTGGCCGCGTCGAGCTTGATGCCGAGGTCGCGGGACAGTTTTTGCGGCCCCATGCCGTAGAGCAGGCCGAAGTTGATGGTCTTGGCCTGCCGGCGTTCGTCCGGGGCGATTTCGGCTTCGGGCTTGTCGAATAAAATCGAAGCCGTGCGGGCATGGATGTCGGCCCCGTGGGCAAAGGCGTCCAGGAGCGCCGGCTCGCCGGACAGATGGGCCAGCACCCGCAGCTCGATTTGGGAATAGTCGGCGGCAACCAGAAGCCTGCCTGGGCCGGCGACGAAACAGTCGCGCATCCGCCGGCCGAATTCGCCGCGAATGGGAATATTTTGGAGATTGGGGTTGGAGCTCGACAGCCGCCCGGTGGCCGTGGCCATGTTGTTGAGCGTCGTGTGGATGCGCGAGTCCGCGTCGGCCAGGGCCGGCATAGGGGCGAGATAAGTGGACCGCAGCTTTTCGAGCTTGCGGAATTCCAGAATGCGGTCCACCAGCGGGTGCGCCCCGGCCAGGCGTTCCAGGGCGTCCTGAGAGGTCGAGGCCGCGCCGCCCGGGGTCTTGCCGTGGGCCCTCAGCCCCAGGTCGGTATAGAGGATCTCGCCGAGCTGCTGGCTGGAGCGCGGATTAAAGGGCTTGCCGGCCAGAGCGACGATGTCGGTCTCCAGGCTGGCCAGGCGGCCGGTGACCTCGTCGGCGAAGGCGGTAAAGGCCTCCTTATCGATGCCGATGCCGGCCTGTTCCATGGCCACAAGCACCGGAACGAGCGGCATTTCCAGTTCGGCCACCAGCCTGGACAGACCGGCCGTTTCCAGGCGCGCGGCCAGGACGTCGGCCAACAGGGCGGCCGCCCGGGCGTTGTCGGTCGGGGATACGCCCTCGGTGTCCACGGACGGATCGGCAAACAGGCTGTCGCGCAGGCGCTCGAAGGCGTAAACCCGGCTCTCGGGATTGAGCAGGTAGGCGGCCAGCCCCAGGTCGAACCACACGGCCAACGGCACGGCGGCAAAAGCCGGGTTGGCGGTCAAAAGGGCCTTGACCGAGGGCACGGCCGCCCGGCCGGCCCGGGCCAGGAAGGCGGCTAGGGCTTCGGGCGTCGGATCAATGGCGTGTTCGTCCGGGCCGTAGGACAGACTGTAGCCTTTTTCCAGGGGGACCAGGGCCAGCTGTCGGCCGGCCGGGTCGGGCAGGTCGTCCAGGGCGGTGATCACGACAGGGGCCGGGGCGGCCGGGGCTGGCGCGGGGTCAGCGGCGGCCGCCGGCTGGGCAGCGGCCGGCCGGGGCGCGTCGAAAAGCGACAGCTGGGC
>JAEZEM010000203.1 GCA_023417745.1 Pseudomonadota bacterium | reverse complement strand
CGCAGCGGGCCGAGGCACGGATCGCCATGGTGGACCAGGTCGCGGGCGAACTGGCCGCCAAGGCCAAGCCCCTTGTCGGCCTCCCGGTCATGGCCGACGTTCAGCAAAAGCCGTTTCTCCAGTGGCTTGGCTGCGACATTGCTGCCCAGTACGGACGGTTCGAGGAAAGCGGGCCGCAAAAGCTGGCCCAGGCCGTGGCCGAAGCCCGCCAGGCCCATGTCCGGCTTGTGGCCGACAACCTGCAAAGCTCGGGCGGTTCGGGCAAGACCTTGGCCGAGGAACTGGGCGCGGCCTTCGTGGTGCTCACCAACTTCCCCGGCGGCTTTCCCGACGCCACGACCTGGGCCGAGTCCGTTGCCGCGAACCTGGATCGCTGCCTGGCCGCGTTGGGACGTCATGGGGAGTAACCCCGCCCTTTCCCTGCGCGGCGTCGAGATTATAAGACGCGGCCGCGTCGTTTTGCGCCTGGACGCCCTGGACGTGGACAAGGGGCGGGTGCTTGGCGTCATCGGCCCCAACGGGGCCGGCAAGAGCACGCTTTTGGCCGCCGTCTCCGGGTTGTTGCCTCTCGCCTCGGGCGTCGTGCGGCTTATGGGCAAGGATTTGGCTGGTCCTGGCGGGGCCAGGGCCAGACGGGACATCGCCCTGGTCATGCAGGCCCAGGACATCGATCCGCGCTTGCCCATCACCGTGGCCCAGTCCGTCATGTCCGGCGGCTACGCCAAGCTCGGCTGGTTCCGGCGGCCCTCCAAGGAACTGGCGCGGCGGGCGCAGGAAATGCTGGAACTGGTCGGCGTCGCCCATCTGGCCGACCGTCCCCTGGGGCAGCTGTCCGGCGGCGAGCAGCAACGCGCCGCCATCGCCCGGGCGCTCACCCAGGAGCCGTCCGTGCTGCTCCTCGACGAGCCCACCTCGGCCCTGGACTGGCGGGCCCAGCGCGACATCCTCGGCTGCATCGCCAGCCTGCGGAAACATCTGGGGCTTACCGTGCTCTTGGCCACCCACGACCTCAACAGCCTGGAAAGCCTGTGCCACGAGGTGCTGTGCCTGCAGTCCGGCCGGCCGTTGTGGCGCGGGCCGGCCAAGGACGCCCTGGACCCGGCCTTGCTCGGCGGCCTCTATCAGGCCGAGGTGGCCGTCGTTGCCCACGCGGATCGGCGCGTGGTGCTCTTTTGAGGGAATGCCATGGACGCTTTTTTCGACGCGGGCTTCATGCGCCATGCCGTGCTGGCCGGACTCTTTGCCGGCGTGGCCTGCGCCGTGGCCGGAGTTTTCGCCGTGCTCATGCGCCTGACCTTCATCGGCGTGTGTCTGGCCCATGCCGCCTTTGCCGGCGGGCTGGTCGGGCTGCTTTTCGGCTGGGACCCCCTGGCCGGGGCCTTGGTCGCCAGCCTGGCGGCGGCGGCGGTCATCGGACCGGTGGCCGACCGGGGCGAGCTCTCCCCGGACACCGCCGTTGGCGTCGTGTTCTCGGCCATGCTGGGGCTGGCCATTTTCTGCCTGGGCCTGCTGCCCGGCCCCAAGACGGCCGGCCTCAACCTTTTTTGGGGCAACATCCTGACCGTCAGCCAGCGCGACCTCTGGCTTCTTGGGGGCGTGGCCGCGGCGGCCTGTCTGGCTATCGTCGCTTTTTTCAAAGAGATCCAAGCCGTCGCCTGCCATCGCCGGATCGCCCGGGCCAGCGGCCTGCCGGCCACGGCCATCTTTTACGGCATCCTCTTTTTCACGGGGCTGACCGTCACGTCCTGCCTGCCGAGCGTCGGGGGGCTGCTTGTCTACAGCCTGCTCATCAATCCGGCGGCGGCCGCCTACCAACTCACCTACCGCCTCGGGCGGCTGTTCTTCCTGGCCGCCCTGTTCGGCGTCGTCTCCTGCGAGGGCGGCCTTTTCATCGCCTGGAAGCTCGACGTGCCGGCCGGCGCGTCCATCGTCCTCGTGTCCAGCCTGATCTTCCTGGCGGCCGTGGCCTGTTCTCCCAAGAAAAAGGCTGGTTCCAGGGCCGAGGCCTAACGACCATGACGGACATGCCGTTTGCCATGCCCGAGCGGCAACGCGCCACGAGTTCCCGCAACAGCGCCTGCCTGGCGTGGTTGTTGTCCCTGGCGCTCCATGCCGTCGCCCTCGTCTTGCTTGTCTGTTTTTACCATGCGCTGGAAATCCATCCCATCGGCGGGGGAGGCGGCGGGGCCGACGGCGGCGGCGGTTCCTTCCTCGCCGTGGACCTCTCGGGACTTGGCTGCGGAGAGGCCGGTCCGCTTTCCGGCTCGGACACGGCGGGGAGCGACGCCGAAATGGAGCCGACAGCAGGCGCGACGCTTCCTCCAAGCGCCCAGGAAGCCACGGCAGAGCAAACGCCCGCCGCCAAGGCGCAACAAGCGACGCCAGTGCTGGCGGAGAACGTCGAACACGCGGCCAAGACCGAACATAAATCCCTTCCCTCCCGGAAAGCCCCTCCTCGCCGTCTGCCAGTCGCTGCGGCGGCTGCGGCGTCAGCAGCGGGGCAACGCGCCGCGCCGGCCGCCTCCGACGGCGATGCCCAAGCCGGACCGGCGGGAAGCGGGCCAGGCCCGACCGGCGGCGCGTCGGGACAGGAGAGCGGCAGCGGCGGCGCAGGGCCAGCCGAAGGCGCGGGACAGGGGCTCGGCGACGAGCAGGGCCTCAGCCTGGCGGTCGTGGAGGTGAAGCCGAAGATTTTGCGGCAAGTCGAGCCAGCCTATCCCGCCGAGGCCAGGCGGCACGGCATTGAGGGCCGAGTTATCGCCCGGCTTTTGGTGACCGACGACGGCGGGGTCAATGCCGTCAGCATCGTTTCCGCTCACCCGCCGCAGGTTTTTGACCAGGCCGTCATGGCGGCCCTCGGGAAATGGCGGTTCCACCCCGCCCGACACAAAGGGCGCGAGGTGGCGACCTGGGTCATGTTGCCCATCAAGTTCGACCTTAAAAATTGACCTTGCCATTTGTTGCATGTCGCAGCGATATAGGCTCTGCCCGCAGGGCAGACAACGTTTTCGGATTGACTCGACGTTTTTTCGTTTGCCGACCAGTGCCGTCGGACAAGCGCACAATGTCCAATCTCGACAGCAATAACGGGACCCAATATTTAACGCCCCCGCCGTCATCGACCAAATTACCGCTGCAGCTTGGCCAAAAGGGTCTTTCTCGTAATGCCAAGCTGCCTGGCCGCCTCGGTCTTGTTGCCGCCCGTCACCTCCAGTGCGGCCAGGATGGCTTCACGCTCGACCACCTCCAGGGACAGGATCGCCGGCGGCTCGCGCTGCAGAACAGCCGGCTCGTTGGCCGCACCCGGAAGGCCGTAAGCCAGGGCGAGGCCGAGGGGCAATTCCTTTTCCGTGACAAAGTCGCCGGCCATGAGCACGACGGCCCGTTCCACGGCGTTTTCCAGTTCCCGCACGTTGCCCGGCCAGTCGTATTTCAGCAGCATGTCCATGGCCAGGGGCGTGAATCCCTTGGCGGTCTTCCGGTTGGCTTCAGCGAACTTGCGTAAAAAATGCGTGGCCAAAAGCGGCACGTCCTCTTCGCGCTCCCGAAGCGGCGGCGCCGAGAGGGTCATGACGTTGAGCCGATAGTAGAGATCCTCACGAAACCGGCCGGCTTCGACCTCGGCCTTGAGATCACGATTCGTGGCCGCCACGATGCGCACGTCCAGGCGCAAAACCCGATCGCTCCCCACCCGCTGGATTTCTCGTTCCTGGATGGCCCGCAGGAGCTTGGCCTGCATGGCGGCAGAGGTTTCGCCGATCTCGTCGAGGAAGATGGTCCCCTTGTCGGCCTGCATGAAGCGGCCCTCGCGGCGCTTGTCCGCCCCGGAAAACGCCCCTTTTTCATGGCCAAAGAGTTCCGATTCCAAGAGCGTCTCGCTTATGGCGGCGCAATTGACCGTGATGAGGGGGCCATGGCGACGGGAGCTGTTGGCGTGGATGGCTCTGGCCACGAGTTCCTTGCCCGTGCCGGACTCCCCGGTGACGAGCACCGTGGCCTCGGAGGGCGCGACCATGGCCACCATGTCCATGAGCCGGCGCATGGCCGGACTGCGGCCGATGATGTTGCGCGAATCAAAGGCCGCGACCAGGCGCTGGCGGAGTTCGCGGTTCTCCGCCTTGAGCGAGACGTGCTCCAGGGCGCGCTCCATGGTCAGGCGCAGCACGTCAAAATCCAGGGGCTTGGTCAGATAGTCGTAGGCCCCGGCCTTGATCGCTTCCACTGCCGATTCCACGTTGGAATACGCGGTCATGATGAGGATGGGGATGGCCGGATTGTAGGCCTTGATGGCCTTTAGCGCCTCGATGCCGCCCATGACGGCCATGCGCACGTCCATGAGGATGAGATCGAAAGGCTTTTCCCGGGCCAGGGCCACGGCCTTGGCCCCGTCGTCGACGCCGGTCGCGACGTAGCCCCAGCCGTTGGCGAGGGCCAGGAGGATGGTGCGGTGGCTCTGGTCGTCATCCACCACCA
>JAEZEM010000168.1 GCA_023417745.1 Pseudomonadota bacterium | reverse complement strand
ACGTCGCCCACGGCCCCGGTGGCGGCCAGGATTTCGGAGAGGGTCAGGCGCATCCGGTCAGCTCCCTCACGACGACGGCATCGGAAAACGGATGTTTGACGTCGCCGATCTGCTGATAGGTTTCGTGCCCCTTGCCGGCGATGACCAGCACGTCCTCGGGCCGCATTTCCGACAGGGCCAGCTCGATGGCCCGGCGACGGTCGGGTTCGAGGATGGCCCGGCGGGCCTTCTTCAGCCCGGGCTTGACATCCTCGATGATGACCAGCGGATCTTCGTGGCGCGGATTGTCGGAGGTGAGCACGGCCACGTCGGCCAGCCGGGCCACGGCCGCGCCCATGAGCGGGCGCTTGGCCCGGTCGCGGTTGCCGCCGCAGCCAAAGACCACGAACAGCCGGCCGGCGGTGAACTCCCGGGCGGCGGAAAGCACGTTTTCCAGGGCGTCGGGGGTGTGGGCGTAGTCCACGAAAACGGACAGTCCGGACGGATTGGGGATGCGTTCCAGCCGGCCCGGCGCGCCGTGGCAGTCGGCCAGGGCGGCGAAGGTCTCGGCCGGCCAGCCCAGGGCCAGGGCCACGCCGCAGGCGGCCAGGATGTTTTGGGCGTTGTGGCGGCCGGGCAGCGGCGTGGCCACGGCGTAGCCGTCGTCGCCGTAAGCGGCCACCAGCTCCTGGCCCTCGCGGCCATGGTGCTGGATGTGGCCGGAAAGCAACCGGGAAAAGCCCGTGGGCGGCACGGTGAGGCCATAGCCGATGGCCTGGGGGAACTCGTGCAAAAGCTTCAGGCCCCAGGCGTCGTCGAAATTGAGGACCGCCGTCTCGGGCCGGGCCAGATAGCGGCGGAAGAGCTTGGCCTTGGCCTCGAAATAGACGGCCATGTCCTTGTGGTAGTCCAGGTGGTCCTGGGTCAGGTTGGTAAACGCGGCGGCGGCAAAGGACAGGCCGGCCAACCGGTCCTGGTCCAGGGCGTGGGAGGAGGCCTCCATGACGGCCAAGGTGCAGCCGGCCTGGGCCATGGCGGCGAGATTTTCGTGAATGGCCAGGCAATCGGGGGTGGTGAGCGAGGCGTCGTGGACCACGCCGGGCCAGCGGTAGGCCACGGTGCCCAGAACACCGACCGTATGTCCGGCGGCCTGAGCCAAACGCTCGATCAAATAGCTCACCGTAGTCTTGCCGTTGGTGCCGGTGACGGCGACCACGGGCATGGCCATGTTCTCCGTGCCGAAGCGGGCGGCGGCCAAGGCGCCCAGGGCGGCCTTGGGGTCGTCCACGGCCACGAGTCGGACGTCTGTCCCAGCCGGGAGCGCATGGCCCGGCGTGGCCACGACGTAAGCCGCGCCCTTTTCCAGGGCGTCGGCCACGTAGCGCGCGCCGTCGTCCCGGGAGCCGGCCATGGCCACGAAGACCCCGCCGGGGGTTGCCTTGCGGGAGTCGGCGGCAACGTCGACGCCTCCCTGACGCACGGCGTCAAGGAGGCTTGAAAATGCGGCATTATCGTGCAGCGTCATCATCTACTCCCGTCACGACGGCCTGGACAGCCAGAGCACGAATTCCGACGGTTTGTCCCCGGGCCAGGGCGCGCCCGGAGCCGGACTTTGCTTGTTGACCACCAACCCCTGGCCTTCGAGTTTGGGCACGATGCCCTTTTGGGCCAGGATCTCGACCACGCGCCGTAGCGGCATGCCTGAAAAATCCGGCACGGCATGGACCTCGACAGCCTTGGCGGCGGCCGGTTTGGACTGGGCGATGGCCAGGATCTCCTGATCCGCCCTGGACGGCCCGCCCGAGCCCCCCGCTCCCGCCGCCCCAGCCGAGGCGGCCGCTCCGGCCGGCGTCTCGGCGGCGGCGGCGGCCGGCGCCTTGGCCAGCTGCACCGTCTCGGGCATGCGACCGAGGTAGGACAGCATGCGCAGGGTCACGTCCTTGACGGCCGGCGCGGCGACCACGCCGCCGTAGTGACTTGGCTCGGGTTCGTCAACCATGACCATGACGATATATTCCGGGCCGATGGCAGGGACAAAAGAAACGAACGATCCCAAATACTTGTTTCCGTAGCCGCCGTGGGAGCCGGCTTTCTGGGCGGTGCCGGTCTTGCCGCCGGTTTCCAGGCCCGGAATAAGCGCGCTGCGGCCGGTGCCGTGCTCCTCGTGGACGACCTCGCGCATCATGCGCTGGACGGTGCGGGCCACGTCGGTGTCAAACACCCGGTAGGGCTGGCGCTGGGGATTGGCTTCGTCAGGCTCGGCCACGAGCCGCAGCGGCTTGTACACGCCGTCGTTGGCCAAAATGAGAAAGGCCTGGGCCAGCTGCACCGGCGTGACGGCCACGCCCTGGCCGAAGGAGCAGGTGGCCAGATCAAGGATCGACCAGTTCTTGAGCGGCCGCAGCAGGCCCTTGCCTTCGCCGGAAATGGGCAGGCCTGAGGGCCGGCCGAAACCAAGCTTTTCGAAGTAGGCGTACAGACGGGGCGAACCGAGCTGCAAGCCGATCTTGGCCGCGCCGATGTTGCTCGACACCCGCAGGATCATGTTGACGGGCAACACGCCGTAGGAGTGGGTGTCCTTGATGACCTTGCCGGCCAGGCCGAACTTGCCGTTCTCGCAGTTAAACGTCGACGTCGGCTTGACCGTGCGTTCCTGGAGCGCGGCGGCCACCAGCAAGGGCTTCATGGTGGAGCCGGGTTCCCAGACGTCCAGGGCGGCGTGGTTGCGGGCCACCCGGGGGCTTATGCCGCACCCGACGTTGGGATTAAAAAACGGATAGTTGGCCATGGCCAGGAGATCGCCCGTGGGCACATGGACCACAATGCAGGTTCCGGACTTGGCGTTGTTGTTGACCACGGCCTTTTCCAGCTCCTCCTCGGCGAAGAACTGGATCTGGGAATCAATGGTGAGCCGGACGTCATGGCCGTTGATGTCGGCCAGCTCCCGGCCCTGGGAATCGAAGAAATAGCGCCGGCCGGCGGCGTCGCGCTGGACCACGTACTTGGCCTGGCGACCGGTCAGGCGGGTGTCGAAGGATTTCTCCATCCCTTCCAGGCCCACGTCGCCCACGCCCACGAATCCCATGAGCTGGCTGGCGAGATGACCGTTGGGATAAAACCGGCCGAATTCCTTGGTGAAATAGACGCCTGGCAGCGCCGCTTCGCGGATCTTGGCCACGGTGCGGTCGCCCACGCGCCAGGACAGGTAGGCCATGCTGGACGGGCTTTGCAGCTTCTTTTTGACCCGCTGCTCCTTCATGTGGAGCACCTTGGCCAGGAAGGCGGCCGTCTTGTCGATGTCGACGATCTCCTTGGGCCGCACGAAAAGCGCCTCAATCTCCACGCTCTTGGCCAAAAGCCGGCCGGTGCGGTCGTAGATCTCGCCGCGCGAGCCTTTGTCAATTTCCGAAGCGACGTGCTGGCGCACGGCCTGCTGGGCCAGTTCCGGCCCGGCCACGATCTGCAGATAGCCGGCCCGGCTCCACAGCGCCAGCCAGGCCAAACCGAAAAAGACGCCCACGCAGGTGAGCTTGGTGCGGCTCCAATCGCGCACGGTGGCGTGCTGGCGCTGGTCCTTGGGTGTCCTGCGCATGACGCGGCCCTGCCCTTCCGTAGTCCGGCCGGGGCCGGCTACTGCTCTCCCGCCGGGGCGGGTTTGAAGGGTTTGGGCTTGGGCCCGGCATCGGCGGAGGCGGGCTTGGGCGCGGCTTTGGCGACATCAACAACGGCGGCGGGTTTGGCCGCCGCCTTGGCGGCGTCGGCAGAGGCGGGCTTGCCGGAGGCCTTGGCGGTCGGCTTGGTCGGCTCCACGGCAGTCGCCACCAGGGGTGAGGCCTCGATTTCACCATTTGCGGCCACGCGGCGGATCTGGCCGGGGCGAGCCGACCCGAGGCCGTGCTCCTTGGCCAGCTCGCGCAGCCGGGCCGGCGTGACCAGGGTGTTGCGCTCCACTTCGAGCTTGGCCGAAAGGGTCTCCATCTCGTCGATCTGGCGCTGGATCTTGTTAAGCTCGTAAGCCAAATCCACGCGCTCAATGTTGACCCACACCAACCCCAGGCCAAAGGCCAGCAGCAAGGCGAGACTGAAGGCCATGGAGATAGCCCATTCTTTAGAAAGCGTGCCCATCAAAGCCCCCTCTCCTTTACCCGGCGACGTCCGCTCCCGCATCCGGCAGTCGCTCGGCAACCCTGAGTTTGGCGCTTCGCGCCCTCGAGTTGTCCCGCACTTCCTCTTCTCCGGCCATGACGGGCTTTTTGGTCAGGATGCGAAACCTGGCCCGGTGCCCGCACACGCACACCACCTGTTCCCTGGGACAAATGCAGTCCGTGGCCTCGGCGCGAAAGGCGCGCTTGACTAGCCGGTCCTCCAGAGAATGAAATGAAATGACGGCCACCCGGCCCCCAGGGGCCAGATGGTCCGGGATGGCTTTGAGAAAAGCCTCCAGTTCCGCCAGTTCCTCATTGACGGCCATGCGCAGAGCCTGAAAGGTCCGCGTGGCCGGGTGCTGGCGGGCCGTGGCCCGCCATTTGGCCGGATAGGCCTGCCAGACCACCTCGGCCAGGCGGGCCGTGGTGGTGATGGCTTCCTTTTCCCGGGCGCTGACGATGGCTCGGGCTATACGCCCGGCCTGCGGATCTTCGCCGTATTCGCGGATGATCTCGCAAAGCCGGGCGTACGAGGCCAAATTGACCAGCCCTTCGGCGGTCTCGCCGCCGTCCTCGGCCCCCATGCGCATGTCCAGAGGGCCGTCGTTTAAAAACCCGAAGCCACGCTCCGGGTCGTCGAGCTGCAATGAGGACATCCCTGCGTCCAGCAGCGCAGCATCGACCTTCTCCCACCCCGCCTCGGCCAGGACGGCCGGGAACCGGCTGGACCGGGTGCGCACAAGGCGCACCCGGTCGCCGTGAGGGGCAAGCCGTCGCTCGGCTTCCGACAGGGCCTCCCTGTCCCTGTCGAGGCCGAGCACTTGCCCCTCTCCCCCGGCGGCTTCGAGCATCCCCCTAGAATGCCCACCAAGCCCGACCGTGGCGTCCAGAATTTTCATCCCCGGCCGGATGCCGAGGAGTTCGATGACTTCCCGCAACAAAACCGGCTTGTGGATCGGCTGCCCTTCCATTGCCGCCTCCTAGAACCGCAACGAAACGCCGGAAGCGGCCATGGCTTCCATATGCGCGTTGAAGTTGGCGGCGGTCTGGCGCAGGCGCTCCTCGAAGCGGCCCTGATCCCAGATTTCGAACTTCGTTCCCACCCCGGCCAGCACCATCTCTTTGTCCAGCCCCGCGTAGGTCCGCAGGTAGGGCGGAATGAGAATGCGCCCCTGCTTGTCCACGGTCACTTCCGTGGCCCCGGCGATGAAAAACCGTTCGATGTCCCGAAATCCGGGCATCAGCGTGTTGCCGGCCCGAAAGCTTGCTTCCACGGCCTCCCACTCGGGCATGGGATAGCCGGAGATGGCCCCGTCGAAATTATTGGTGAGCATCACGCGGCCGTCCGGGACGAGACGAAAAATCTCCTCCCGGAATTCGGGAGGGAGCATCAGGCGACCCTTTGGGTCGAGGCTGCGATTGGAATGTCCCCGGAACACGGCCCCTCACTGGGGTGGCTCACCACTTCTTACCACCATTTCCCACATTTCATCCACCAATCACCCCCCAGTGTCAAGGACAAACCACCCTTTGACCGGCATCAGCCCGGACGTCAGGCCATTTTTCGGTCTTTGGTGGGAAATGTTTTATGATATCGGCCAGATTGCGAAAACAATGTGGGATATAAGGTTTTTTTGGCAAAACCCGAGTCAAGGCCCGGACAACGGCGCAACAGGACGTTGCGCCGTTTCACGAAGCAAGCCTTGCCAGAATGCGCCGGAACCCGTTAAGGGACGCAAGTCACGGCATATTCTTCCCCCAGGCCGCAGCGGGGGACATCGGCGACGGCCTTTGACCCATGGAAGGGCATCATGCGCGACAGGGCGACCTTGGAAATTCCGGCGGGGCTTGAGGAAGAGTATTACCAGATCAATCCCGACATCCTGCAGAGCTTCAACAAGCTGCGGCCGCCGCTGAATATTTATCGATTTCTGGAAAACGTGGCCCGCATTGCGCCCTATTACAAGGTCGGCGACCGCCTTTCCAAGGAACAGGCCCAGGAACTGGCCGACCTTGTGGCCGAGGGCGTCATCTTCGTGTCCCGGGCCGACCACGCGGTCTACGTCAAGCACATCAGCTACCAGCTGGATCTGGTGCTGCTCGACAAGCATCTCACCGAATCGGAGATCGCCGACATCTTCCAGATCGCCCTGACCCGGCGCATGGAAGCCTTTTTCGACCAGCCGGTGCGGCTGGTCTACGACAAGGTGCGCGAGGACGTGCTGGTGCTGACGCAATACGTGTGGGAGGACTTCCACCGCAGCCGCGCCCTGGCCAAGCGGCTGCACACCACCCACTCCCTGGCCAACCACGCCGTCAACTGCGGGCTGCTCGGCCTGCATCTCTTCCTGGCCGGCCAGCCGGACGGCTTTCGGGACCAGAAAAACGCCCGCCACATCCTCGACCGCTCCCTGCTCGGCATCTTTCTCCACGACCTGGGCATGACCCGGGTGCCGGCCATGATCCGGGACAAGA
>JAEZEM010000193.1 GCA_023417745.1 Pseudomonadota bacterium | reverse complement strand
AACGGACAGTCCGTATCGACGCAGTTCGCGACCAGACTGCGCTGGCCGCCCATGCAGGCGGTCAGGCAGTAGCGGCGAACGGCTTCGATGGGGGAAACGGTTTTGGCGGCGTCGCCCTGGCGCATGGGTCCTCGCGAAAGCGGCCGGCGGCGTTGGCCGCAGACCCGGAATTTCGAGTTCCATAGTCCGGCGCACGGCGGCTGGCAACCGCCCAGGCGACCCTTTTTCAGGAAATGAGCACGACCAGCGCTTCCCAGGCGGCCAACGCGCCGATGGCGGCGATAAGCCCGGCCCCGACCAGGGGCAGCCAAAGCGCCACTCGGCCAAGCCGGCCCGTGTCGCCCAGAAACCGCACCCCGGCCAGGCATAAAAGCCCCACCCCGGTCAGCACGCCGGCCAGCCCCAGGCCAAAGACCGCGCACAGGACCAGCCCCCAGCCCGGTCGGCCCAGGGCTATGGCGGCCAGCATCAGGGCCAAGGCCGACGGGCACGGAACCAGCCCGCCGGAAACGCCCAGGGCCAGCAAGGCGCGCCAGCTGACCGGACCAGACGAGCCGCCGCCGTGGCTGTGGCTCAACCCGCCGTGGCTGTGCGCCCGCCCCTCCCCTGCCCGACCGCGCAGCCGCCAGAGGCCGCGCGCCGCCATGGTCCCGCCCACGGCGCACATCCCCAGGCCCGAGGCCAAGGCCAGCCAGGGCATGAGCCGCTCACGCCCGGCTTCGTCGGCGGCCAGGACGGCCGCGCCGCCCAGGAGCAACACGCCTGCCGTATGGGTGACGGCCACGGTCAGCCCCAGCCAGACGGCATGACGCCACGTGCCCCGCGCGCCGACCAGATAAGCCCCGACCAGGGCCTTGCCGTGGCCGGGGGTCAGGGCATGGACCCCGCCCCAGGCCATGGCCCCGGCCAAGATCCCGGCCAAGGTCCAGGGCGAGGCCGTGGGATGCTTCAGGAAATCGCCTACCCGCCCGCCGTCCAGCCAACCGGCGAACTGTCCCAGGCCGGCCGCGCCGCCCTCGCCAATGACGCCGCGAAAGGCCAGCAGCAGACCGGCCAGGGCCAAGGCCAGCCCAAGCGCCCCACGCGCCCTCCCCCGCCAGCCGCCCTCCAGGCGCGGCAGCCAGGCCGCGCCCAGGGCCGTCAGCAAAAAGCCGCAGGCCGCCACACCCGGCACGAACTGCCAGCTGGCCCGAGAGACGGCCCAGTCCGCCCCGCCGCGCCAGCCAAGGGTCAGGCCCAGGCAGGCGGCGCACAGCCCGACCAGGACGGGACGACAAGGCCTGGGCCAGGCGGCCAACGCGCCCACACGGCCAGCGACAAGCCGGCCAGACCGGCGGCGGTCCGGGGCAGCCCCCAGAGCGCGCCGCCGCAGACGCCGACAACCAGGGCCAGGGGAAGCAGGCCAACAGCCAGCCGGCCGCCGCCGCGCCCGGACTGGGCGGCCAGGAAAGCCAGCCCGGCCAGGGGCAGCAGATGCTCCCACGAGGTCAGGGGATGGAGCAGGCCGGCGTAGAAATCGCCCACATCGGCGCTGACCAGATGGGCCAGAGCCGGCTCGGCCCGGCCAAAGATGATGGCCAGGGCGGCCAGACAGACGGCGAGCAAACGCAACGGCATCAGGCCCCCAACATGACGGCGGTTCGGGCGATGGTCAGATAGGCCCCGGCCGTGCCGACCACATAGGCCGGGGCGTAACCGGCCCAGGCCGGCCAGGACAGGCCCAGGCGGGTCAGGGAGGCGGCCGCGGCCAGGAGCGCGGCCACGAAGGCCAGCTGGCCGATCTCCACGCCGAGGTTGAAGCCAAGCAAGGTCGCAACCAGGGCCCCCCGGGACAGGCCAAACCCGGACAAGCCGCCGGCAAAGCCCAGGCCGTGGAGCAGGCCGAAGGCAAAGGCGATGGCCGCCGGCCGACGGATGGCCAGGCTCGTTTGGCCGCGCAGCTGCCGCACCATCTCCGGGCCGAGAAACAAAATGCTCAGCGCCACCACGGCGTTGACCGACTCGGCGCGCAGGCTCACCCACCCCAAGGCGGCGGCGGCCAGGGTCAGGCTGTGGGCCACGGTAAAGGCCGTCACCGTCTCCACCAGCCGCCAGCCGCTCCGGGCCAGACAGAGCAGCCCCAGCACGAACAGCAGATGGTCGATGCCGTAGCCGATGTGGCGCAGGCCCAGGGCCACGGCGTCGGTGAAATCCGCGCCGGTTGAGCCCTGGCCGGCCAGGGTCAGGCCGTCCTTGTCCGGGGTGACCACGGCCGAGGACTCCCGGCCGTCCAGTCCGAAATAGCGCACCACCACCCCGGCCGTGGTGGCGTCGTGGCCGGAAAAAAGGATGCGCTTGCCCACCAGCCCGCCCGGCACGGCGATGCGCCAGGATTCGAGATGCCAGTCCGGCAGGCTCATGACGATGGGCGAGCTGACTTGCTTCGCGCCGTCCGGCAGGCGCAGGACAAAGGGCAAGCGCTGGCCCTCATAGAGCGGCGTGCGCCACAGCACGTCGAAGCGTTCGGGCGCGGTCTGGCGCAGCTCCAGCACGGCCGGCCGGGTCTCGTGGGCGTGGGCGGAAACGGGCGCGGCCAGGAGGCCGGCCAGGATGACGGCGGCAACGGTCAGCGCGATAAGAAGTCGCGTCATGGCCGTTCCCCGGCCAGCGCCGGCGGCAGGACGACCGTATAATGGGCCAGCGCGGCCGCGTAGGCCTGCCGCCGCTCGGCCTCCAGGCGTTGACCCTTCCAGGCCTCGGCCACGGCCGGCCGGGCCGCCTCAAAGGGCGGCGGCGGGCCACGCCTGGCCGTCTCGACAAAGACCAGATGCCAGTCGCCAAGAGTCGCCAGCGGCCCCTGCCAGGAACCGACCGGCAAGGTGGTCAGCGCAGCGGCGAAGGCGTCGCCAAAAAGGGCCGCCGTCTCGGCCGGGGTCACGTTTTCGGAGCGCTCGGGCAGTTCGGTGTGGTCGCCCAGGCCCTGGCCGGCAGCGGCGTCCCGGCCGGAAAGCGCGTCGCGGGCCAGGATGGCCTCTTCCTTGGCCCGGCCGCCCCGGGCGCGGTCGGAATAGGCGATCTGGCGGAAGGTCAGCTCGGCAACCGGGGCGAAGGCGGCCGGATCGGCCTCGTACAGGGCGCGCAGTTCGGCGTCGGACGGCTCGGGCAGGCTGATCCCCTGCTCCAGCCGGGCGGCAGCCAGGGCGGCCAGCCGGCGGCGGACCAGGATGTCCTGGGCCTCCAGGCCGGCGGCCAGGGCCTCGCGCACGAGCACTTCCTCGCGCACCTGCTCATCGGCCAGCCGACGCAGCTCGAAAGGCGTCGGCTCCCGACCCCACTGCATCCGCCACAAGCCGGCCAACTGGCGCACATCCTCGTCAGTGACGACGATGGCCGCGCCATCCGGGACCGCTGTCGGCCCGGCCGGCCGACCCAAAGTCCCCAAGGCAAAAAGCAGCGCCCCAAGCACCAAAAAGTGCGTCAAAGGCTCACGCAGCGCCCGCGCCAAAAGTCCAGACGGATGATCCTGTCGCATGGCCGCCAGATGGCCCGGCCCGGGGCGCTTTGGCAAGGGGGAATCGAAAGATCAGGCCCGGACGTTGGTCATGAACAGACGGTGGCGTCCTCGCTGGCCAAAAACGGCGTGACCCGGCACTGGAAGGAAAAGAAATACGGGTAGTTGTCTTTGATGTGGTCGAGATAATGGAGCCATTGCAGCAGGATCTGGGAATAGATGCGCCGCAGGTCCAGGCGCAGATGCTCCCGGTCGCAGTCCGGCAGCGCGTCGAGCTTCGGTCGATGGGCCAATTCTTCCTTGAGGTGGAAAACGGCCTGCAAGAGCGAGGTGAAGGTCTCGTGCTCCAAGATGTTGGGATGTTCGAGCAGACGCACGAGAAATTCCGAATTGGCGGCCAACAGCGCGCTCATGGCGGGCAGGTCGATGGCGGCCATGTCGATATCGTAATGGTAGTTTTTGAGAATGTTTTCGGCTTTCTTGAAGTTTTCCTTGGTCCAACGCAGCGAGACGTCGCAGTTCTCCCGCAGGGCCGAGGCTCCGGCGTCGGCCCGGATGAGCCGGCGCACCAGGGTGGAGCCGACCTGACTGAAAAAAAGACCGACGAGCATGTCGAGCTTTTCCGCCCGCAGCCGTTTTTCCCGCCGCCCCAAAAACATCTCGGCGGCCGCCGCCAGAATGCCGAAGAACGTGCCGCCGCCGGAGAGAATAAGCGCCATGGCCAACAGCTTGCCCATGGCCGTGACGGGGTGGATGTCGCCGTAGCCGACCGTGGCCACGGTGACGACACTGAAATACAGGGCGTCCAGGGCCGTCAGCCCTTCCACGCGCATGAACCCCAACGTCCCGGTGAGGACCACTCCGAAAAATACGGCAGCGAAGACGTACAGACGGCTGCGTTCCATGCGGTCTCCCGAAGCGGGCGGAGAAGATATGCCTCCGGCGGGGGGGGGGGGGGGGGGGGGGGGGGGGGGGGGGGGGGGGGGGGGGGGGCGGGGGGGCGGGGCGGG
>JAEZEM010000187.1 GCA_023417745.1 Pseudomonadota bacterium | reverse complement strand
GGCGAACCCGGCTCGGGATTCCCCCACTACCGCAAGGCCCTGGCCCACTGGAGCGGCCGGGTGGAGGCCGACGGCCTCATGGTCGTGGTATTTCTGGGCAACGATCCCCAGGAAACGGCCTGGGACGCGGCCGACCCGGACCTGCCGGTCAACGCCGTGCTGCGCGCCTGTCCGGTGTCCGTGGCCAACGACCGCAAGCGCCTGAGTGCGCCGCCTCATCGGTTCGGCCTGCGCCTGATCGATTACACGACGGCCCTGGCCGACTTCGTGCTGACCGGAGCGTATGTGGAAACCGGCGCGCCGGAACCGTTTTCGCCCCTCTACGCGCCGTTGCCGACCGAACGCTACCTGCGCCAGACGGCCAATTTTGCCGTGTCCGGCGAAGTGGCCCGTTGCGGCGAGCTGTCCAAGGGCTGGCAGGCGTTGGCCGATCTGGGGCGCGATCTGGAGCGTTTGGGCCGGCAACGGCGTATCCCCACGGCCGTGGTCCTGGCGCCGCCGGAAGTGGCGACGCGCCCGGAGTTGTGGCGCGAGGCGGCGGCGTTTGCCGGCGACAAGCCCGACCGCTACGATCCCTGGCTGGCCGGGCGCATGGCCCGGGCCGTGCTGGGGCAAGCTGCTCCGGAAGTGGCTGTGTTGGACCTGACCCCGACGTTTGTCTGCGCCGCCGGTCGGGGCGACATCCTCTATCCGCCCCGGGAAATCCATTGGAACGTGGCCGGCAACCGGCTGGCCGGCGAGGCGGTGGCTCGGTTCGTGGGCCGGCAGTGGCTGGGCCTGCCCGAGGCGGCGTTGCCGGCCGGCGACGCCTGCGTGGCCGCCGCCGCGCCGCCCTTGGACGACGCGCCGGTCAATGCCTGCCTGCTGGCCGCCGGCCCGGTGGAGAGCGGCAAGACCCTGGCCGCCAACTGTCCGGCCTGCCGCGTCCAGTAGCCGTCTCCCCTCCACGCCAAAGCGTCCCGGGTCCATCGAACCCGGGACGCTTCACCTTTTCCCCATTCGGGGGGTCTGGGGGCCTCAGGCCCCCCGCCGCCGGAGGCCTCCCCCGCGTCTCTCACCCCCGCAGCGTCAAGCTGGCCACGGCTTCGATGTGGGCCGTGTGGGGGAAGAGGTCCACCGGGGTGACGTTTGTCACGTCGTAGGCTTCGGCCAGGCGTTTGAGGTCCCGGGCCAGGGTGGCCGGGTTGCAGGACACGTAGACCACGCGCCTCGGCGCGGCCCGCAGGATGGCGGCGATGACCTCGGGCGCGGCTCCGGCCCGGGGCGGGTCTAGGACTACGACGGTGGGCGGATCGCCGGCCAGATCGTCCAGGGCGTCGGCCGCGTCGGCGGCTTCAAAGACGCAGTTGTGGGCTTCGGAGAGCTTGGCCGAGGCCTTGGCGCTTTCGATGGAGCGCGGGTCGATGTCCAGTCCCCGGACCTGGGCGAAGGCCGGGGCGAGGTTTATGGCCAGGCCGCCCGAGCCGCAGTAGAGGTCGAGCGCCGTGCCGGTCGGGTCGCTTCCGGCCTCGCGGGTGACGATCTCGTAGAGGCTTTGGGCCGCGCCGGTGTTGGTCTGGGCAAAGGCGTCGGGCAGGATGCGAAGGGTCGCCCGGCCCATCTTTTCGGTGAGGTGTCCCCGGCCGAGCACGATGGATTGGCGTTCGCCGTGGGCCACGGGGGTGGGGGCGCGGCGCACGGAGTGGACGAAGCCGGTCAGTTCCGGGAACCGGGCCAGCAGGGTCTTGCCCAGGGTGTGGACGGCGTCGCCGGCGGCCCGGGACGGGCCGGTGATGATATGGACCAGGCGCGAGCCGTCGTGGCGGGAGTCGCGCAGCACCAGGTGCCGCCACACGCCCTTGCTGGTGCGGGGATCAAAGGCGGCCAGGCCTGTTTCGCGGCACAGTTCGCGCACGACGCCCACCATCTCGGCCGCCCAGGGGGCCATGAGCGGACAGGTTTCGATGTCCAGCGCCCGGGCCGGATTGCGGCGTTCGCGAAGGCCGAGGTGGAGCCGGCCGGCAAAGACGAACTCCATTTTGTTGCGGTAGCCGTAGATCTCGGGCGAGGGTACGGTGTCGGCCACGGGAACGTCCGGCAGGCCGCCCAGGCGGGCAAGCGTCTCGGCCACCTGCTCGCGTTTCCAGAAAAGCTGGGCCGGGTAGTCCAGGCGCTGCCAGTCGCAGCCGCCGCAGACCCCGAAATGGGGGCAACGGGGTTCGACGGCTTCGGGGGCGGGAGTGATGATCCGCTCGGCCACGGCCTCGGCAAAGCCTTTTTTCACCTGGGTGACCTTGGCCATGACCGTTTCGCCGGGCAGCGCGCCGTCCACGAAAACCACCATGCCGTCGAGGCGCGCCACGCCCCGGCCGCCAAGGGCCAGGCGGGCGACGGACAATTCCAATTCGTCGTTTGCTTGCATGTTCATGGCGGCCTTATGCGCGTACACGCCCCCGGGCGCAAGGGGGTCAGGGGGCCGGAAACGGCGGTCGGGCCGGCCGGTTCACCTAACCGATTGCGGGCACGGATGAAATCAGGTAGGCGGGATAAAGCTGGAGGCGGCCCATGACCCGCAAGCACATCCTGGCCGCGTGCCTGTTGTTCGCGGTCCTGACCCTGGCCATCGCCGGCATGGGGTATCGGGCCAAGACGGACATCGAGGCCGTGGTCACGGACCAATTCAACCACCAGCAGCTTATTCTGGCCGAGAAGATCGCCGCCGACATTGGCGATCATTTCGCGTTTTTGCGCACCTGCCTGGACAGCCTGTCGCTCATGTGGCGCGAGCGCACGGCCTCCGACGGCCGGCCGTGGCTGGCCATTCCGGCTTATTACAGCATCTTTTCCGAATGGAACGTGGCGGCCCTTGGCGTGTTGGCCCCCGGGGCGGCGACGCCGGTCTTTTACGACGCCGCCGGACGGGAGCTCGACGCGGCCGGGCTGTGCCCCGAGGCCTGCGCCAAAGCCTTTCTGGAGCCGGGGCGACTGGGCCAGATCGCCCTCACGCGCGTCTACGCGCCAACGGACGGCCCCCTGGCCGGGCGGCGGCTCATTGCCATGACCATGCCCCTGGCCGACGAGCATGGGGCCGTGGGCGGGCTGGTCCTGGTCGTGGACGCCCTGGCCGTGGCCCAACGCTACGCCCACAACGTGCGCTCGGGCCGCACCGGCTATGCCTGGGTGCTCGACGACGCCGGCTATTTCCTGGACCACCACGAGGCGGCGTTCATTGGCCGGGAGTCCCTGGACGTGCGCCGGCAACGCGATCCGTCCATCGACTGGTCGCAGCTGACCTGGCTCATCGACAAGCGGGTCATGGCCGGCGAGCGGGGCATGGACTGGTACGTTTCGGGTTGGCACCGGGGCGAGATCGGGCCGGTCAAGAAATTTGTGGCCTTTTGTCCGGCGCCGCTTGGCGGGGCCGAGGACCCGGGCAACCGCTGGGCCGTGGCCCTGGCCGCGCCCGAGGACGAGGTGCAGGGGCTTATTGGCCGGCTGATGGTGCGGGAGTGGGCCATTGTCGGGCTTTTCGAGGTGGTGGTCTTCGCCATGTTCGTGGCCACGGTGCATCTGGCCCTTCGCTGGTCGCGCCGGCTGCGCGAGGAGCGCGACAAGGCCGGGCGCGAACTCTTGGGCGCTCAGGAAAAGCTCATCCGGCAAGCCCGGTTCGCGGCCATCGGCGAGGCGGCGGCCCGGCTTTCCCACGAAATCAAAAATCCGCTGATGCTCATGGGCGGCTTCGCCAATCAGGTGCGGCGGCATGTGCCGGAAGACGGCGCGGACCATGAGAAGCTCGGCATCATCGAATCCGAAGCCAAGCGGCTGGAGACGCTTTTAAACGAAGTGCGCGATTTTACCCGGCCGGCTGCGCCGCAGATCGAGCCGCGCGATTTGGCCGCCACCGTGCGTGAGTCGCTGGCCATCATGGCCGGGGCCATGGAGTCGCGCGGCATCGTGGTCACGACGGGCTTGGGGGAGGGGCTTGAGGCCGTGCCCCACGACGCGGCGCGCATCAAACAAGTGCTGCTGAATCTGTTCAAAAACGCGGCCGAGGCCATGGAGCATGGCGGCGCGCTCACGGTGACGGCGGAGGTTGTGGGCGACCGCGTCCGGTTGACGGTGGCCGACACGGGCGGCGGGGTGCCGGAGAGCGTGCGCGAGCGGGTGTTTGATCCGTTCTGCACCACCAAGGAATCCGGCACGGGCCTGGGGCTGGCCGTTTGCCAGCGCATCGTCGAAGACCACCGGGGCGACATCCGGTTTACGACCTCCGAAGCCGGCACGACGTTTACCGTGGAACTGCCGCTGACCGTGTCCTGCGCCGTCTGAGTCTCGCGGCGGCCTCCCGGCCGCAACCTGCCAAAAGATCGGTATCGCGCCGCTTTCTAGGCCGCTTCGGCCATGTGCACGTTTTTGACGAAAGCGAAGATGTTGGCGTGGACGGCGTCATCAAGCATGGCGTCGGGCTCGGCGGCGTCGTAGTAGCCGCACCAGACTTCGCTGTAGAGGTCGGCCGGCAGCCGCGCCAAGTCGGCGGTTCCCAGGCGGCACAGCACCAGCCGGCCGCGCCAGGCCAGGCGCGTCTCGTAGTACCATTGGCCCCGGTGGTTGACCACGGGCCGGTAGCGGTAGGCGGCAAGCAGTTTTTCGATGCATTCGGCCTGGTCGCCGAAGGGAAATTGCATGGTGGTCATGGCGTGGTCTCCATGGCGGCCGACTCAATGGCGACGACGCGCTGGCCCGGGGATGCGCCGGGGGCGCGAAGGGCCGCGCGGTTGGACGGCGGGACGCGGCAAGGGGCTATTTGGCCCCGGCGGCATCGGACGGCTGCGGGATTTTGGCGTCGGCGAAATCGGACTTTTCGCGGCTTGCGCCGCCAGCCGGTTCGCGGCGGGCGGAACCGAGGAAGCGGCTGGCCCAGCTTGTTGTGCGGCCCTTGGACGAGATGGAAGATTGCGACAGCATGGCGACCTCCGGGTGGGGGCGGCAGGCGCGGGCCGGGGAGCCGGGGCGCGGACCGCCGGGGTGATGGAGGGGTTGTTATCGATAATGAAAATCAATGTCAAATTGAAAATGTCAGGGGGCGTGACCGGGTGTTGGGCAAGGAGAGGAAGAGGGGTTGGGAAGGGCTGCGTGGAGGCGGAAAAGCGGCGTCGGGTGGCGAAGAGGGGGACAGGATCGGTCCCGGCGGGGTCTCTCCTGTTGTGTGTTGCTTGATTTTACGATGGTGTTGCTGAAAGAGAATGCGCTGCAGCGTCATGGACCAGAGATGTTGCAAGCATTTTTTTGACCGCAACCAGAGGCAGAGGTGCGACAAATTGCGGCCAAATCGCGGCAGGCGTTAAGCGTGGCAATTCTGCCCGCCAGCCTGAACCTCATTTTCTCCGAAGCTGAAGGTGGCCGGCTTGCCGATGATTTTCGAGATCTTTAAAATCGTCGCCAACGTAATGGATGTGTTTTTGGCATCAAGGATTTTATCGACGAGAGATCGACTTGTTCCCATTCGTTTGGCGATTTCAACCTTAGTGATTTTCTGTTCGTCCATGAAATGCCTCAGTTCCCAGGCAATGACGCTTTTGATGGCCGCCGCCTGGCACTCTTCATAAAGTCCTTCGTCCTTGAGAAAATCGTCGAAAGATGAACCGATGCAATCATAGGAAGTCGTATCCATCTCTACCTCCAAGTCGAGCCCGTTTCGGACGGAATTCCGCGACATGAGAAAGAGCGTCCAGCCTCTTCACCGCTTTCTCATGTCTGCCAATCGTTTCAAGACGACCTTTCGACGTTTTCTCGCCAGTTCAAGATCGTCAGGTGGTGTGCGCGGTGTTTTCT
The DNA here is from genome assembly GCA_023417745.1 of Pseudomonadota bacterium. Taxonomy (GTDB): domain Bacteria; phylum Desulfobacterota; class Desulfovibrionia; order Desulfovibrionales; family Desulfovibrionaceae; genus Solidesulfovibrio. Next base: position 10,197 of record JAEZEM010000187.1, on the reverse strand, counting down.
TGATGATGCTGTGCAGCAAGTACATGTTCCCTTCCTCCACGCAAAAAAACACCCGCGCTATGCGATTGCTGGAGAGATTCGTCCTTGTCTGGAAAATGCCGTCCCCCATGGCTTCGCAGGTCGGCATCCCTATCGGCCAGCCGAATTCCACCCGGCTGATGTCTTCTCCGATCATCTGCTTGTCAGGCCGGGCGAAGCCTTGGAGCCAGTCCCGAACAGGCTCTTTCCCGTTCTCCGTTTTGAAAAAACATGTTGGAAGCTTCTTCATCGCCCCTGCCCCGACCCATTTCTTGGTTGTCTTTCTGATGTACTTTTTTATGGGCACATGTCAAGAGGCCTCAGCCCGAACGTCTCTATCCCGAGGCAACGACATTGTTTGATAACCCTCCAAGGGAACAAACGAAAAGGGCCGACCCTCGCGGGTCGGCCCTTTTTCAATCATCACTATCGCTTATTAAACTACTTGCCGCAGTCGCAACCGCAGCCGGCGCTGGGCTTGGTCGGCTGGGGCAGGGGATTGCGCAGATGCGCGTCCAAGGCGGCCAGCACGCTTGCCAACGTGCAGTGGGTCATCACTTCGCCGTCCATTTCGACGGTCGGGCCCTTGGCGCACTGCTCGAAGCAGAACGAGGCCCGCACGTCCACGGCGTTTTCCAGGCCGTTTTCCACGATGTGCTTGAGCATGCCGGTCAGGATGTCCTGGGCGCCGCGCAAGTGGCAGCTCGTGCCCAGGCACACCCGTACCCGGACCTTGGTCTGGGCCGGATCGCCGCTTAAAAGCACCAACGTCTCGTCACTCACGCGCCGACGGCTCTGGTAACGGGTGTGCAGCAGAGCATGGGCCTTGTGCCCGCCCACGTCGCCAAGGAACTTGTCGTAGCACTCGGTCACGAACATGTTGTCCTGGGCCTTGTGCAGCGGGAAGGTCTTGTCGCACTGGTAGAGGTCCTTGGTGCGGCGCTTGCGGTCGGCCAGATCCTTGGGCACGGGCTGGCCCGCGCCGCCGATGCAGCCGCCGGGGCAGGCCATGACCTCGATGAGGTCGTATTCGCTCGTGCCGGCCACGACCTGCTCGGCCACGGCCCGGGCGTTGGCCAGCCCGTGGACGATGGCCAGGCGCAGGGTCTTGCCGCCCACTTCCAGCGTGGCCTCGCGAAGGCCGGAATCGCCGCGCACTTCGACGAAATCGACCGAAGGCAGCGTCTTGCCGGTGATCTTCTCGGCGGCAAAGCGCAGCACCGCTTCGGTGACGCCGCCCGACGCGCCGAAGATGACGCCCGCGCCGGTGCCGAAGCCGAAGGGCATGTCCAGGGACTCGGGCTCAAGGGCATTGAAGCGCAGGCCGGCCCCGTCGATCATCCGGGCCAGCTCCTGGGTGGTCAGCACGAAATCGACGTCGGGCGAGCCGTCCACGGCGAATTCCGGCCGGCGCGCCTCGAACTTCTTGGCCGTGCAGGGCATGATGGAGACGATGACGAGGTCCTTGCGGGCGATGCCCTGCTTTTCGGGCAGCATCTCCTTGACCAGGGAGCCGAACATCTGCTGGGGCGAGCGGCAGGAGGACAGATTCGGGAGCAGTTCGGGGAAGGACTGCTCGGCGAACTGCACCCAGCCGGGGCAGCAGGAGGTGAACTGGGGCAGCTTCTCGCCGGCGGCGGCGCGGGTGAGGAACTCCTGGCCTTCCTCGATGACGGTGAGGTCGGCGGCGAAGGTGGTGTCGTAGACGGCCTCAAAACCCAGGCGCTTGAGCGCCGCGACCATGCGGCCCATGATGGGATCGCCGGCGGGGCTGGCAAAGCACTCGCCCAGGCCCACGCGCACGGCCGGGGCCACCTGGGCCACCACGGTCTTGGTCGGATCGGCCAGGGCGGCCAGCACCTCGTCCATTTCGCTGCGCGGCACCAGCGCCCCGGTGGGGCAGACGTTGGCGCACTGGCCGCAGCCCACGCACTCGCCTTCGCCCAGGCCCTTGCCGAAGGCCGGCAGCACGGCGGTCTGGTGGCCGCGATGGGCAAAGCCGATGGCCCCGATGCCCTGGATTTCCGAGCACATGCGCACGCAGTCGCCGCACAGCACGCACTTGTTGGGGTCGCGGATGATCGACGGCGAGGAGAAATCCAAGGGCGCTTTTTCCTGCACGGGCTTGAACCGCACGCTGGTCACGCCCACGCGCCGGGCCACGTCCATGAGCTTGCAGTCCACGCTTTTAAAGCAGCTGGGGCAGCTGAGGTCGTGGTTGGCCAGGAGCAGTTCCACGGCGATCTTGCGGATCTCGCGCAGCTGCGGGGTGTTGACCTTGATGTCCAGGCCCGGTTCGGGCGGGGTGGAGCAGGCGCCCTGGACGCCGCGTCCGGCCACTTCCACCAGGCACAGGCGGCAGGCCCCGTACACGGACAGTTCGGAGTGGTAGCAGAAGGTCGGCAGCTCGATGCCGGCCTTGCGGATGAGTTCCAGAAGGTTGCGCTCGCCCTCGATGGGGATGGCGCGGCCTTCGACGGTGACGAATTGCTGGTCCATGGTCATGGCTAGATTCCCTCCACCGCGCCGAACTTGCAGGCCGTGGCGCAGGCGCCGCACTTGATGCACAAGGTTTCGTCAATGACGTGGGGCTGTTTCTTCTCGCCGGTGATGGCGCCGGCCGGACAGGCCTTGACGCACAGGCGGCAGCCCTTGCAGCGGGCGGCGTTGATGGTCGGCATGGCCAGGGCCTTGCAGCGGCCGGCGCTGCAGCGCTTCTCGAAGACGTGCTCTTCGTAGTCCTTGCGGAAGTGCTTGAGCGTCGAGAGGACAGGATTGGGCGCGGTCTTGCCCAGGCCGCACAGCGAGCCGACCTGGACGGCGTGGCCCAGGGTTTCGAGCAGGGACAGCGTCTCGGCCGTGCCGCGTCCTTCAATGACGTCGTCCAGAAGCGCCAACAGCTGTTTGGTGCCCTCGCGGCACAGCACGCACTTGCCGCAGCTCTCGCGCTGGGTGAACTCCATGAAGAACCGGGCCACGCTGACCATGCAGGTCTTCTGGTTCATGACGACCAGACCGCCGGAGCCGACCATGGCCCCGACCGAGCGCAGGGAGTCGAAATCCAGGGGCAGGTCGAGGAGGTCCGGGGTCAGGCAGCCGCCGGACGGGCCGCCGATCTGCACGGCCTTGAAGCCCTTTTCGTCGATAAAGCCCCGGTCGTCGGTGACGCCGCCGCCGATGTTGAGCACCACTTCGCGCAGGGTCGCGCCAAAGGGCACTTCAATAAGGCCCGTGTTGGAGACGTGGCCGGTCAGGGCAAAGGTCTTGGTGCCGGGCGAGGTCTCGGTGCCCAGCGCCCGGTAAGCTTCGGCTCCCTCGGAAATGATGCGGGGAATCTGGGCCAGGGTCTCGACGTTGTTGATGATGGTCGGTTTGCGCCACAGGCCCTGCTGGGCCGGGAAGGGCGGCTTGGGCGAGGGCATGCCGCGAAGACCCTCGATGGAGGCTATAAGCGCCGTTTCCTCGCCGCACACGAACGCGCCGGCTCCTTCCATGACTTCCAGGCGGAAGGACTGGCCCGAGCCGAAGAGATTGTCGCCGAGGTAGCCGGCGGCCTCGGCGTCGGCCACGGCCTTGCGCATGCGCTTGACGGCCAGGGGATATTCGGCCCGCACGTAGATGTAGCCTTCGTCGGCCCCGATGCCCCGGGCGGCGATCATCATGCCTTCGATGACGCAGTGGGGATTGCCTTCCATGAGGCTTCTGTCCATGAACGCGCCGGGATCGCCCTCGTCGCCGTTGCAGATGACGTACTTCTTCGGGTTGGTCTGGACCCGGGCGGCTTCCCACTTGCGGCCGGTGGGGAAGCCTCCGCCCCCGCGTCCGCGCAGTCCCGACTGGCTGATGACGTCGCACACGCCCTTGGCGTCCATGTCGGCGAAGGCCTTGCGGGCGGCGGCGTAGCCGCCGTGGGCCACGTATTCGCGGATGTCGTCGGGATCGATGAAGCCGCACTCCTTGAGGACCGTGCGGGTCTGGCGCTGGTAGAAGGGGATCTGGTCCGGTCCCAGGCACTTTTCCCGGGTGCGGGGCTCGACGTAGAGCAGGCGCTCGACGACCTTGCCGCCGACCAGGGTCTCGGTGACGATCTCGGCGACGTCGTCGGCGGTCACCTTGGTATAGAGGATGTTCTCGGGCAGGATGGTGACCAGCGGGCCCATCTGGCAAAAGCCCTGGCAGCCGCTGTGGGAGACGCGCACGCCGTCGCCGTGGCCTTCGGGCCGAAATTCCAAAACCACGTCGAGGCCGGCCTCGCCCAGGAGTTTTTCCAGGGCGTCAAGGACCTTTTTGGAGCCGTTGGCCACGCAGCCGGTGCCGGCGCAGACGATGACGCGGCGTCCGCCCGAGGCGGCCTCGGCGGCGGCGGCGTGCTGGGGGTCGAGGATGGGGCCTTCCATTATTGCAGCTCCTTGGCGTGGATGGCGTCGATGAGGCCCACGGCGCGCTCAGGGGTCATCTGGCCGTAGACGTCTTCGTTGATGACCAGGACCGGCGCCAGGCCGCAAGCGCCGAGGCAGGCCACGGTTTCGACGGTGAAGAGCATGTCGGGCGTGGTGGCCTTGGCCTCGGTGAGGTCGAGGCGGGCGCGCAGGGCCTCCAGGATGGGGATGGACTGCTTGACGTGGCAGGCGGTGCCGTCGCACAGGCGCACGACGTACTTGCCTTTGGGCTCCAGGGCGAAGTGGGCGTAGAAGGTGGCCACGCCGAAGACGTTGGCTTCGGGGATGCGCAGCGAGGTGGCGACGTAGGACAGCACTTCCTGGGGCAGGTAGCGGTACTCCTCCTGGAGGGCCTGGAGGATGGGCACGAGCCGGGCGGGGTGGCGGTCGTAGCGGTCGAGGATGCCGCACAGTTTTTCGAACTTGGCGGTTTCGGCCAAGGCGGGGGCCAGACAGGGCTCCATCAATGATCTCCTTTTTCGGCGAATAGCGTTCTCGGAGTTCACGGTCGGGTTTGTAACGACAAGCCGGGGCCGCACGGGGGATGCGTCGCGCCAACCCGATAAGCGCGACGATCCCGCCAGGGCCGGCCGCGGCCGACGCCGGGGGGGTGGCGTGGGCGAAGTGCGGCCGAGAGCCAGGCGCATGCGGCGGGCGTCTGTCTCGGGCGAGCCGGAGACAGTGCAAAATCGCAACATGCAGAGCGTGGCAAGAACGTGCAGCAAGATGCATGCTACTTTTTGAACAAGCGGCCGGTTTTTGGAGATAACTATGCTAAAAAATAGGAATAAAACTTCATAAGCCTTTTGTTGGCCGGACGTGTCGGGCGAGCCGGCAGCGGTGAAGGCGCTTGTTTGTTGCTAAAATGCATCAAATCAGCCATTTTCCATCCGCTGAACGTAGGGAATAGCCTGAGAGGGGCATTGTGGGAAAGTTGCATATTTGCACTGATGTTGCAAATATGCACGTCTCCCCCAAGCCGCCAAAACCGGGGGCAGCCCGCTCTTACGCATGGACAGCCCATCGCTTTCCGTGCTTATAGTCGCAAAGTTCAAGACTTCCACGCGCCGCCCGCGCCGCGCCACCAGGACACGCGCATGACCGCCCAGACCAAGGCCCCGCTTTCCCTGAGACTGCACCTCGCCGGACTCGTCGCCGCCTGTGTCCTGCCCGTCTGGCTGTGCGCCGGCTATCTCGTCCACTACGCCTACACCGCCAAACGAAGTCTCATCCAAGCCCAGATGGTCGAGGTCGCCCGCAATCTCTCCCTGGCCGTGGACCGAGAATTCGCCGTGCTGTCGGCCGCCGCCGAAGGACTGGCCACCTCCCCGGCCCTCCAGACCGACGACTTCCCTGCCCTGCGCAAACAAGCCAAGGCGCTGCTGGCCGGCTATCCCAACTCCGACGCCATCGTGGCCGACGCCTCCGGGCAGCAGGTCTTTAATTCCTACCTGCCTGAAAGCGCGCCGCTGCCCAAGCGGGCCGTGCGCGAGGCCGTGCGGCGGGTGTTTGAAACCGGTCGGCCCGGCATCAGCAATCTCTTTCGCGGCGCGGTCACCGGCCGCTATCTCGTCAGCCTCGACATGCCTGTCTGGCAGGGCACGGCCGTACGTTATGATCTTGCCATGACCGTGCCGATCAGCCGGTTCGTCCATCTTCTGGCCGAGGAGCGCCTTCCCGCCGGCTGGACCGCCGCCGTCCTGGACGCCGCCGCCGTGGTGGCCGCCCGCGCCGGCCAGGGCGAGGCCTGGACCGGCCGGCCGGCCAGCGAACTGGTGGCCGGCCTGGAGACGCTCCAGGGCGACGGCGTTGCCTTCGAGAAGGTCGACCTCGACGGCGAGCCGGCCCTGGCCACCTATGACCAGGCCGACGTCTCGGGCTGGGGCGTGGTGGTGGCCGTGCCCCGGAGCGTGCTGCTGGCCGAGATGCGCGGCTGGCTGTGGTGGACCGGCGGCGGCGTCCTGGCCCTGTCATTGGGCGGATTCCTGCTGGCCTTGTCCCTGGCCCGACGCATCGCCGGCTCCATCGACGCCCTCATCCCGGCGGCCGAAGCCCTGGGCCAGGGCTTGTCCCTGCCGGCGCGTCGCTTCGCCCTGGCCGAAACCGCCGCCGTGGGCGAGGCGCTTACCCGCGCCGCCGGGCTGCTGGCTTCCCGGGCCGCCGAACGTCGTCAGGCCGAGGAGGCCCGCCGCCAGGTCGAGGCCCGGCTGGCCGAGCGCGAACACATCTTTCGCATCGTGGCCGACAACTCCCACGACTGGGAATTCTGGGACGGCCCGGACGGGGTGTGCCGTTGGGTTTCCCCGGCCTGCGCCCGCGTTTCCGGCCATCCGCCCGAGGCCTTCCTCGGTCCTGGCGCGTTGACGGTGCGCGATCTCATCCATCCCGACGACCGGGCCAGGTGGGACGCCCATCTCCATACGCCGGACGCCGTCGAGGCCGTCCACGAAGAGCTGCACTTCCGCATCTTGCGCGCCGACGGGCGCGTCGCCCACATCGGCCATGTCTGCGGCCGCATCCTCGGCCTCGGCGGCGAAGCCCTCGGACGCCGGGGCTCCAACCGCGACATCACCGAACAGCATCATTACGAACTGGCGCTGCGTCGGGCCAAGGAACAGGCCGACGCCGGCAGCCGGGCCAAAAGCGAGTTCCTCGCCAACATGAGCCACGAGATCCGCACGCCCATAAACGGCGTGGTGGGCATGCTCCAACTTCTGGAAACCACCGCTCTCACCGCCGAACAGCAGGAATACGTGGCCATGGCCGGCCGGGCCGCCGGTCGCCTGAGCCGCCTGCTCGGCGACATCCTCGACCTCAGCAAGGTCGAATCCGGCTCCCTGGTCCTGCTGCAAACCGCTTTCGCTCTCGAAGATGTCCGTCAGGCCATTCTCGACGTCTTTAGCCCCATGGCCCGCGACAAAAGCCTGGCGCTCAGCGTCGATCTGGCCCCGACGCTCCCCCGGCGCGTCCTGGGCGACGACGTCCGCCTGCGCCAGGTTCTGCTCAATCTCGTCGGCAACGCCGTCAAGTACACCGAGTCCGGCTTCGTCCACGTGGCCGTCTTCCCCGGCGACCCCGACGCCGCGCCCAAGGACGGCGTCCCCGTCGAGGTCATTTTCGTTGTGGCCGACACCGGGCGGGGCATCCCCGGGCACAAGCTCGACAGCGTGTTTTCGCCCTTTGTGCAGACCGACCCCGCCGTCGGCCCCCAGGGCGGCGTGGGACTGGGCCTGGCCATCGTCAAACGCCTGGTCGAACTCATGGGCGGGCGCATCCATCTGTGCAGCGTCGAAGGCCAGGGCACGTCCATGCGCGTGGCCCTGCCCCTTCTTCCCCAAATTGCCGCGCCCCTGGTCCCCGGCACGGCCGCCTGCCCGGACAAGCCCACCTGCGGCCATGTCGTGCTGGTCGTGGAAGACGACCCCATGAACCGCATGGCGGCGCAGCGTCTGCTCGAAAAAGTCGGCTACGCCGTGCACACCGCCTGCAACGGCCAGGAAGCCCTGGATTTCCTGGCCGGTCAGCCTCCCCGCTCCGTGGACGTCATTCTCATGGACATCCAGATGCCCGTCATGGACGGCCTGGAGGCCGCCCGGCGCATCCGCGAAAACGCCGACGGTCGCTTCGACGCCCAGGTGCCCATCGTCGCGCTGACCGCCTACGCCATGGCCGGCGACCGCGAACGTTTCCTGGAAGCCGGCCTGGACGACCATCTGGCCAAACCCGTCAAGGTCGCGGAAATGCTCGACAGCATGCGGCGCGCCATGGAACGGCGGGCCGGGGAGGAGCGAGAAAAGGCTTGACGCCGCCGCCCGTCGGCGTTCCAACCGCCCTGCGCCCGGCACGCCCCGGGCGTAATTCCCCCAAGGGCGACACCCCGTGCACGACAACAATTCCCCCATCGGCATCTTCGACTCCGGCGTCGGCGGCCTCACCGTGGCCCGCGCCGTCATGGATCTTCTGCCCAACGAGCCGGTCGTCTATTTCGGCGACACCGCCCGCGTCCCCTACGGCGTCAAATCCCCGGACACCGTGGCCCGCTACGCCGGCCAGATCACCAAATTTCTGCTCGAACGAAACGTCAAGCTCCTCATCGTCGCCTGCAACACCATGGCTGCCGTGGCCCTGCCGGCCATCACGAGCATCGCCCCGGTGCCGGTCCTCGAAGTCATCGACGCCGGGGCGGCCAGCGCCCTGGCCGCCACCCGCTCGCGGCGCATCGGCATCATCGCCACCCCCTCCACCGTGGCCAGCCGCGCCTACGAACAGGCGCTTAGGCGCCTGGGCGGCCCGGACGTCCACACCGTGGCCAAGGCCTGTCCGCTCTTTGTCCCCCTGGCCGAGGAAGGCCTCACCGACCACCCGGCCACCCGGCTCATCGCCGCCGAATACCTGGCTCCCCTGGCCGCCGAAAACCTCGACACCCTGATCCTGGGCTGCACCCACTATCCGTTGCTGGCCCCGCTTCTGGCCGAAGTGGTCGGCCCCGCCGTGCGCCTGCAAGACTCGGCCACGGCCGTGGCCCGGCGCGCCGCCGCCATCCTCGACGAAAAAGACCTGCGCCACGCCGGCGCCGCGCCGCGCCACAGCTTCCACGTCACCGACATGCCCCACCGCTTCCAGGACATCGGCCAACGCTTCCTGGGGCGAGAGATGGCAGACGTGCGACTGGAAAATTTGGATAAGTGTTGAAAATATAGAGAGAAGAGAAAGAGAAGATGCCTCCGGCGGCTGGGGGCCTGAGGCCCCCAGACCCCCCATATGGGAAAAGGGTAAAGGGGGAGGCGCGGGGTGGTTCTTTGGCCGGTTGGGAAGCCCAAGAGGCTGTAGCCGGGACACGCTGCGTTCCGGCGGCCAGGAGAAGCGCTGCTTCTGCCTTTGTTTCCACGCCGGAGCCATGTCCGGGCCGGTACGGCCGGGCGGCCATGACGGACGGCGTCTCGACGGAATGATCGAACAACAAAGCCCCGGCGCGCCTTTTGGAGGCGCGCCGGGGCTATCGTTTTCGCGGGGCGTCTGGTCGGCGCTTGTGTCGCGACCCTTAAAAAATACGATAGTATTTTTTAATAAAAATAATGGTTTTAGGTTGTTGCCTACGAAGCATCATAGGCGCTTTTCGCGGACACGACACTATCCGAAGGTGCGCTTGAAAAGGCCGTCGATGGCGGCCAAGCCGGCCTCGTTGGGGAAACGGGTGCCGGTGCCGGTGAAATGGGTCTGGGTGATGACCGGCTCGCCGCCGGCCTTCCAGGCCCCATGCTCCCAGCTGAACCAGGCTTGCTTCTCCTGGCAGAAAACGTGCAGCGGCTTGTTGCAGATCTTGGCGAATTCCGCGCCCCAGCCCGTGCCGCCGGTGACCGTGCCGTCGTCGAGGATCGTGCCGATGACGAAGATCTCAAGACCGGCGTCGATCTGGTGCATGATGGTGCGCAGCACCATGCGGATCTGCGGGCCGTTGCTGAACTTGCGGCCTAGCAGTTTGGAGACGTAGGTCAGGCTCACGTCTTTTTTCTCCAGCTCCTCGCTGGTCAGTACCCGGATGCCGCGTGTGCGGTCGATGCGGTGGCCTTCGAAGGTGAAATTGACTTCCGCGACGCCGTAGCGCTCGGCCAATCGTCCGAATTCGGCTTCAGCGCCCTGGGCGCCGCCGCTAAAGAGCGTGAAATTCGTGGCGGTGGGCATTTCGACTCCTTGGCAGTTGGTTGCGGGTCCACCGGATGGGTGCGCCGATCCTCCCTTT
>JAEZEM010000010.1 GCA_023417745.1 Pseudomonadota bacterium | reverse complement strand
GCCCCGATGTTGGTGGTGCCCATGGACGAGCTGTAGCACATGGCCGCGGTGGCGGCGGCGTAGGCGACGTAGTTGCCAAATCCCCCGCGAGCCAGGGCGCGGTAGAGCGTCCACAAGGACAGAAGGCCCAGGAGCGTGAACAGGCTGTAGGGCCGCAGTTCCCGGGAATAGTGGATGTGGTAGACGCACAAGGTGGTCAGCGCGGCGGCGAACAGGCCGGCCCGGCGGGTGAAGATGTCACCGACAAAGCCGTACATCACGGCCACGGTGGCCGTGCCGGCCACGACGCTGATGCCGCGCAGGACCGCGTCGTCGTGGCTGACGGTCAGCACGGCCTTGGTGATCAGGTGATAGAGCGGCGGAAAGAACTCGCCGCCGAAATCCGACGGGCCAATGACGGAGAGGGTGTGGAGCATCCGCTGGACCGGCAGCAGGGCTGTGCCAAGAGTGATGAACTCGTCCCACCACAAGGAAGGATCGCCCAGGTGGGGCAGACGCAGGCCCACGGCCGTGACCAAAAGGGCGGCCAGAAGGAGCCAATACAGGCGGCGGTTGTCGGTAGTCGGCATGGAGGATGGTCCCCGGACCCCGAGAGGCGGGGTCAAGGCCATTTAGCCAAGGTTTTCCGGGATGACAAGGCCGGGGGCGGCGATGATCTCGCCGCCGGCCAGCACCCGGCCGTCGGCGTCGTAGAGGACGGCCACCTGTCCCGGGGTCGGGCGGGCGACGGGTTCGGCGAAGGCGATGTCGAAGCCGCCGTCGGCCGTCAGCCGGGCTGCGGCCGGCCGGGGCTTCATGCGGTAGCAGGTCTGGGCCAGAACGGTTTCGGGCCAGTTTCCCGGCGGCACGAGGCAGTTGGCCGGACCGGTGCGGCAGACCGTGGCGGCCAGCTCGGCCTTGACGCCGACGATGAGCGCGTTGGCGGCCGGGTCTTTGTCGATGACGTAGAGCGGTTCGCTGTAGCCGATGCCCAGGCCCTTGCGCTGGCCGATGGTGTGCCGCCACAGCCCCTGGTGCCTGCCCAGGCGCGTGCCGTCGGCCAGGACGATGGGGCCGGGGCCGGACAGGGGGAAGCCTTCGCTCTCCAGAAACGCCCGGTAGTCGTCGTCGGGCACGAAGCAGATTTCCCGCGATTCGCTGGGCAGCGGCGGGGTCAGCGACAGCTCGGCCAGGGCGGCCGGGTGCTCGGCCTTGCGCCGGCCGGCCAGGGGAAAGACGACCCGGGCCAGGGATTTCCCCGCCACGAGGCTCAGAAAATAGCTCTGGTCGCGGCTGTCGTCCGCGCCGCGATAAAGGGCCGGACCGGTCGGCGTCTGTTCGATGCGGGCGAAGTGGCCGGTGGCGATGGCCTCGGCCCCGCGCGCCAGGGCGGCGTCCAGGAGCAGGCCGAATTTCATGTCGCGGTTGCAGGCGGCGCAGGGGTTGGGCGTGCGCCCGGCGGCGTAGGCAGTGGTAAAGGGGGCGATGACCCGGTCGCGAAATTCCCGCGACAGATCGACGGCGGCAAAGGGCACGCCCAGGGCGCGGCACTGGGCGTCGATGGCTTCGGCCAGGGCCAAGGCCTTGTCGCCGGGCGGCAGGAAATGGGCGTGCAGGGCGGTGACGTCGTGGCCGGCGGCGCGCAGGAGGCCCAGAGCCAGCAGGCTATCCGATCCGCCGGAAACGGCGACGGCTATGCGCGTAGTGTTCAGGGGGGAAGCCTCCGGCGGCCAAGGGGCTCCAGCCCTTTGGAATCCCGTTTACATGCCATCATTTAACGACGCCGTAACCCCCGTCCCCCAATTGGGGTTTCCAAAGGGGCTCAGCCCCTTTGGCCGCCGGAGGCACTCTTCCTCTTGCTCTTCCTCTTCCTTACACAGCCGTCGGCTGGGGCAGCGGCGGCAGCGCGGTGCCGAGGACCTTGGCAACGCGCAGGATGGCGGCTTCGTCGAAGGCGCGGCCGAAGAGCTGCATGCCGATGGGCATGGCCGAGCTTGCCCCCAGGCCCACGGGCATGGACAGGCCGGGCAGACCGGCGAGGTTAAGCGAAATCGTAAAGATGTCGCTCAAATACATCTGCAGCGGATCGTCGCTCATCTGGCCGATGGTAAAGGCGGCGAAGGGCGAGGTGGGGCCGCAGATGACGTCGCATTTTTCGAAGGCGGCAAGGAAATCCTGGCGGATGAGGCGACGGACCTGGGCGGCCTTGCGGTAGTAGGCGTCGTAGTAGCCGGCCGAGAGGACGTAGGCGCCAATCACGATGCGGCGCTGAACTTCCGGGCCGAAGCCTTTGGAGCGCGAGAGTTCGTAGAGTTCCTCCAGGGACTGGGCTTCAGGGGCGCGGTAACCGTAGCGCACGCCGTCGAAGCGGGCCAGATTGGAGGAGGCTTCGGCCATGGCCACGATGTAGTAGGTGGCCACGGCGTAGGGGGTGTGGGGCAGCGACACGGGCACGACTTTCGCGCCCAGGGATTTGGCCGTGTCCACGGCGGCCCGGCAGGCGTCGCGCACTTCGGCGTCCACGCCCTCGCCCCAGTATTCGTCGGGCAGGCCGATGGTCAGGCCGGCCAGATCGGCCGCGCCGGCAAGGGCAGCTTCGAAGTCGGGCACGTCGCGGGGGGCGGAGGTGGAGTCCTTGGGGTCGTGGCCGGCGATGACGCTAAGCACGGCGGCGGCGTCGTCGGCGGTGCGGGTCAGCGGCCCGATCTGGTCGAGGCTGGAGCCGTAGGCGACCAGTCCGTAGCGGGAGACGCGGCCGTAGGTGGGCTTTATGCCGACCGTGCCGCAAAAGGCGGCGGGTTGGCGTATGGAGCCGCCGGTGTCGGTGCCCAGGGCGGCGAAGCACTGGCCGGCGGCCACGGCGGCGGCGGACCCGCCGCTGGAGCCGCCGGGCACCTTGCCCAGGTTCCAGGGGTTGGCCGTGACCTTGTAGGCGGAATTTTCCGTGGACGAGCCCATGGCGAACTCATCCATGTTGGCCTTGCCCAGGATAACGGCTCCGGCGGCGCGCATTTTCTCGATGCAGACGGCGTCGTAGAAGGGCGTGAAATTTTCGAGGATCTTGGAGCCGCAGGTGGTGGGCGCGTCCTTGACGCAGATGGCGTCCTTGACCAGGACCGGCACGCCCCACAGACGCTGATCGGGATCGGGGCCGACGGCGTCCAGAGCCTTGGCGGCGGCCAAGGCGGCCTCGGCGTCGCAGTGGAGCAGGGCGTTTATTTTCGGCTCGGTGGCCTCGATGCGGGCGAGGCAGGCGCTGGTGGCCTCGACGGCGGAGAGTTCCTTGCGGGCGAGCTTG
>JAEZEM010000153.1 GCA_023417745.1 Pseudomonadota bacterium | reverse complement strand
TGGGTCATGTTTCATGTGTCATGGGTCATGGGTCATGGGTCATAGGGGCTGAACGGAGGAGCGCGGGGCTGACAGAAGCTGCGATTTCGAGTGGCTGTGCCCATGGCCGCGTGGCTGAGGCATAGGGGAAGTGCTGGGAAAGAAGGATCACTGACCGGAAGGCTCGGGCGGAGAGCGTCGTCGACAGAGGCCGTACTTTCTCTGCTTATGCAACAGTCCGTAACCTATGCGATGACGTCGTTGTGCTTTCAGGGCCGCCGGATCGCCTTGGTGCATGACTCAAACACTGGCGCTGGCAAGAACCAATCGGCGCAACTCGTTGATTTTCTCCAGATACTCGGTGCGGTAGGCCTCGCCGTTGGCGCTAAAGGCTGCGGCGCGCGCGACGTGGACGTCGCACCAGCCGGCCAGGGCGGGAACCGGGCGGCGCGCGCCGTAAGCCCGCACCATGTGCAGCAGATTGTGGCACACCGGCATGTGCGGGGCGGCCTCGACAAGCAGGTCCGTGAAGTCTTCTTCGGGGCGCGTCAGGAAGTTGCCCACGGCCCGGGCCGCCCGGTAGTTGGAGCCGGAGACGAGGTGTTCGAGCAGGGCCTTTTCCTCCAGGCGCTCGGGGGTCCAGGTCCCGTGCCAGGCCTCGGGCACGAACTCGTGGGGGAGATACTCGGCCCGGCCGGCCGACAGCGTCCGGACGATGGCCGCCACCAGGGCCGGCCAGAGGCTGCCGGCATGTTCCAGGTCGCGGGCCATGGCCGGGCGGTCCGGGTTTGGCTCGTCGGCGAGGCGCAAGAACGGGAAATGGGCCTCCACCGGCAGGTCCGAGCGGGCAAAAACGCCGCCCATGATCCGGTCGGCGTCCAGAAAACTGACCCCGGGCAGAGCGTCGGCCCAGGCCGCGAACTGCCGGGCCGGGCCGTCCCAGAGGGCGTCCCAGCCGTCGAGGTAGGAATGGGGCGCGGGGCCAAGGCCGGGATAGTGGCCCAGGCGGCCGATGACGAGGATGGGGACGCCCGGCAGGCGCTCTCGAAACAGCAGCAGCATGGCCGCGAAACGGTCGAGATAGCCGGCCGGATTGGGCATGATGGCGTCGAAATGGCGCTCCATGGCCCGCTTGAGGCCGGGCTTGCGCTCCAGGGCGGCCGAGTCGAGGTAGAAACAGTATTTGGTTTTCTTGTGGAGCAGCAGCGGCCGGTTTTCATGGAACAGATTGACCACCAGGGCTTCGGGCCGGGACGTGGCCGGCGGCGGCGCAAACTGGTCGATCAGTTCCCGGGTGTGCAGATATTCCTCGACCCTGGCCCCGGCGATGAGCTCGGCCACGAGCTGGGGCACGGCTCCCGGCGAGGCGGTCAGGGTCAGGGGCGAGGCCAGGGAGGCGAATGAGACGTCCAGGCCGGCGGCGACGGCTGCCTCGGCGCAAAACTGCATCTGGCAGTTGCCGCGAAAAAGAATCATCTTCTGCCTCCAGGCTCCTGAGGGTTCACGAAAGGCTTGCTTCTTCGCCGTGTGCGGCATCCCTTGTCAGCTAATGGAATTATTAAAAATGTGCATAGTTTCAGTGTGTTGCACAAGGCACAGGCGAGGCGCTTTCGAGGTCGCGACACAAGCGACAGGCGTCCCCGCATGTGGTCGACGCCTGACGCGCCAGGGGATAAAACGCGCCTGACGCGCAGCGGCGACATCTGCGGCCGTTTACGGCAAGGGGTTTGCAAGCGCGCCCTGGGACGAAACATTATTGCCGGCAGCCTATGTACATCAAGACCTTTTCCATGCAGCCCTTCGCGGTCAACAGCCATCTCGCCTGGATCGACTCCGGCGAGGCCGTGGTGGTGGACTGCGGCGGCGAACCCGAGCGGATGCTCAACGAGATCGCGGCCCGAAAGCTGCGCCTTGGCGCGGTGCTTCTTACCCATCTCCATCAGGACCACATCCTGGGCGTGGCCCGGCTGATCGAAGCGACGGGCGCGCCCGCCCTGGCTCCGGCCGCCGACGCCGCCGTAGCCGGCCAGCCCGGCTACGGCCTCAAAATGCCCATGCCGGACGTGCCGGCTTTCGCTTTCAAGCCCGTTGCCCTGGGCCGGACGATGTTTCTGGGCGAACCCTGTCTGGTCCTGCCCGTGCCCGGACACACGCCGGGCCATGTGGTTTATTTTTTTCCCAAATCGTTGGTGGCCTTCACCGGCGACACGATTTTTCGGGGGAGCGTGGGGCGCACGGACAGCCCCTACGGCGACGCCGAACTGCTGTTGCGGTCCATCCGCGAGCGGCTGCTCGTCTTGCCCGAGGCCGTGGAACTCTTTCCCGGCCATGGACCGTCCACGACGGTGGGGCGGGAAAAGGCCGAAAGCCCCTTTTTCAAGCCCCAAACGCCTTGACCCCTTGATGCGGGCGACAGCCGCCGTTGGCCGGATCGACGTCTCAAGGCTTTTCCTTTGCCAGGTAGGCGTGTAACTACCCTACCAACACAGCGCGCCCGCGCCTTGGCCGGGACGACGTTTAAAGGAAGAGCCATGGCAGCGACCAGCGGATCAGACACGTTCCTGCTTTTCTCCGACGTCCACTTCAATCCTTTTGCCGATCCGTCCCTGGTTCCGGCCCTGGCCGCCGCCGACGCGTCCCAATGGAAGACCATTCTGGCCTCGTCGAGCCAGACCGGCTATCCGGCCTACGGCAGCGACAGCAACTACGTCCTTTTCGAATCCACCCTGGACAATATGGCCGCCCGGGCCGGCGACGTGGGCCTCATCCTCTATCCCGGGGACATTCTGGGCCATAATTTCGGCGCGGACTACGTCGCCCTGACCGGCGATTCGAGCCAGGCCGGTTATGAGTCCTTTGTGCTCAAGACCGTGCAGTTTTTTGTCCAGGAAGTGGACAGCCGCTTTCCCAACGCCACGGTGCTCGTGGCCGACGGCAACTGCGACACCGACGCCGTGCCCAACGGCATCGGCGCGCGGCCCGGCGACGCCTATCTGGCCAGCACCGCCCCGGTCATCGCCCAGGCGTTTTTCAATGACGACGCGGACCGGGCGGCCTTCACCGCCGGCTACTCCCAGGCCGGGTACTACGCCCTGGAACCCGACGGCCCCACGGGGCTCAAATACATCGTGCTCAACAGCAACC
>JAEZEM010000439.1 GCA_023417745.1 Pseudomonadota bacterium | reverse complement strand
GCATGGATGTGATCGTCGCGGTCTTCGATTTCCGCGAAAAGGGTATGCTGACCCACGATGTCGCCTTCGTCGGCCGCGCGAAGGAGCGCTTCCAGCCGCTTGGGAGTCAAGCCCCCGGTCAGGCTAGCGATGTAGTTGTTGTGCAGCGCGATCAGGTCGGCCGTCTGCATTGCCTTTTGCGCGCCGCCTCGGAAGGCGGAAAAGGCGGCCTTGAGGCGATCAATCATCGTCGTCGTCATGATCGTGACGTCCTTTGCGGATCAGGTTGCGGCCGCCGGCCTTGGGCACGGGTGTATAGGCGATGGAGCCGAAGCCCTTGACCGCTGCCTGGAACAGCATCTCCAGGGCGTCGGGGCCGTCGTCGTGGTCGGCCTTGGGGAAGTGCTTGAGCTGTTCCACCAGTGTGCGCTGGCTGGGGTGCAACCGGATGCGCCCTTGGGCGAAATAGGGTTGCAGGGCCTCAATGCGGAGTGTCTTGTCAGTGATGGGCGTCACGGCCCGGGCCGGGATGGCCAGGCCCCGCAGCATGGCCCGGCGGATGAGTTCGGTGCGCAGGAACTCCTGGAACTGCACCGTCTCCACCACCCACAGCAGGCAGCGGTAGCGCTCATGGAAGGTGATGACGTCTTCGATGATGCGGTCCGGGACACGCTTACGGATGGACGCCTCGACCACGTCCAGCACGCCGCGCTCCCGGGAATAGCCGCCGATGAGGATGGCCGAGGGGTCGCGGCCGGCCCCGGCCTTGCCCAGGCTTGGGTCCAACGAGCCGAAGTAGAGCCAGTCGTCGCGGCGCTCCACCCAAAAGGTGATGCAGGCGGCAAAAGGCGCGTCCTCGCCGGAAAGCGGGTCGTTTTGCTGTTCGGAGTCAAAGGCGGCGTGGCCGTCCCGGGCGCGCTTGAGCATGAGCTTGTAGAGCGGCCGGGCCGATGGCCAGGAAACCACCGCGCCTTTTTCCATGGCCTTGCCGGCTTTGGCGTAGAAGACCTGGGCCGCCTCCTCGCCCAGGGCGAGCAATATCTCCTCCCACCGGTCCCACAGGTCCATGCGGTCGGGCCATTGGATGACCGCCTGGAATTTGCGAGAGCGCCACAGCCGGTTGCCCAGCAGCCGGGCCAGTACCGAGTCGTAATGCAGCACCGTGCCGACCAGGATCACGTCCATGGTGTCGCCGGCCTCGCCGAGGGACAACACGGTTTTTTGCAGCCAGCTTTGCAGCTTGTCCCGCTGTTCCGGGCTTTTGACGTTCTCGTCGTTCTCCAGGTCGTCGCAGATGACCAGGTCCGGCCGGTGCGGGCCATGGCGCAGGCCGCGCATCCGTTTGCCCGAGCCAAAGGCTTGCAGCTTGACGCCGCCGGCCGTGATGGCCACGCCCACGTTCCAGACGCGCCCCATGCCAACGGCCTCGGGCCAGTCCATGGCCAGGCGCGGGTTGGCCTCCAGCTCCACCTTGACCGCCTCCAGCAAGGCGGCGGCCTGCTCAAAGGCGTCGGCGACAAGGATCACGTAGCGCTTGCGGCCGGTCAGCAGGCACCACAAGACGAAAATCATGGCCACAATGGTGGACTTGGCTTCGCCGCGCGGCGCGGCGCAGGCCAGCCGCTGGCCGTCCGGGTGGTCCACCAAGGCCGGCAGGGTCTTGTCCAGCCAAGTATGGAGCACACTGTCGCCGTACCGGCTGTAGTGCGGGAAATAGGTGCGGCGGAAAAAAGTGAAGTCGCCCTTAACGCGCTGCCGGCGTTCCTGGGCGGCGACCGGGTCCGAGGCGAAGCCGTCGCACTCGGCCTCAATGGTGCGGCGCATGCTCTCGGCCAAGCGGGACAGCTCGGTCAGAAAGTCTTTCGGTTTAAGCTTCATCTGGCCCGCTTTCCAAGATTTCAAGCGTGATCCTGACGCGCTTCCCCTCGTATTCACTCTTTAACGCGTGCTCCGAAACGAAGGCATTGAGAGTGGGCCTCACGTCTCCGGGGAAGATGGGGGCAGAAGCGGGAAGATCAAGGAAACGGGCAAAGACATGTTGCCCGTCAGGACAACAGACACAACGCATCTTGCTTGGGTCGCTACGCAGGAATTCGACAACCCCTGTCACGCTTTTCTTCAATATAACACCCATACAGTCTACCCGAACACCCGCGCGACTTCCGCGCCAAAAGGTTCCAAGACCTCCAAAAAGGCCGGGCCGTGCTGGGGGTAGTGGTCGCGGATGAAAAGGCCCAGCTTGTCCAGCACCGAAAGCGCCGTGGCCAGCTCGGACGTCTCGGGCAGCACGCGTTTGCTGGCGGCCACGGTCTTGTTGAAGCTGTCGGCCAGGCTGGCCAGCATATCGACCTTTGCCGCCGCCGGCATGTCGCCCGTGGAAATGGCGTCCATCAGGGTTTTGTGCTGCACCACGTAGTCGGCCAGCATCTGCCGGGCCACGGCTTCCACGCCGTCGCCGGCCAGCAGACACGCCGCCCGCAGCTTGTCCCAATCCTCGCCGGCCTCCCTGGCCTTGCGCTTCCAGCGGGTGGCCGTGCCCGGGGCCACGCCGACCCGGGCGGCGGCGATCT
>JAEZEM010000403.1 GCA_023417745.1 Pseudomonadota bacterium | reverse complement strand
CGAAGACGTGGCCGCTGCCGTGGAGCATGTAGAGGTGGCCGTTAAAGATGGCCCCGACCACGTGGTAGACGTTGGTTTCGCCGGTCAGGGCGCTGACGACGACCTGGGCCTTGACCGCGTTGCCGTCCTGTTCGACCACGGCTTGCAGGTTGGAGCCGTAGAGCGAACCTCGCCAGACGCCGGCCACATCGGTTTCCGCGGCGGCCAGCGCCGGGGCAAGCAGGACGAGGCAGGCGAGGAAAATGGCGTGCAGGCGGTGTCGCATGAGTCGAACTCCATGGCCGGGTGTGGCGTTCGCAAAAAAATAGGTATTTTTTTGCGAATAAAAATACTGCGTACGGTTTATTGTTGCGTCCAATAGGGCCACGGCATTTCCCGAGCGCGACACGTAGCGGCCCAAACAGGGTCGCGCGGCAGCGCGGGCGGGCTTAAGCCTCGGCGTCGCGGCGGGCGGCGGCCGGGGAATCTTTCCCGGCTAAGGCCTGGGCGAAGACGGTTTCGTGGCGGCGCACCATGGCGTCCATGGAATAGAGCGCCACGGCGCGTTCCCGGGCGGCCCGGCCCATGGCCAGACGCTTGTCCTCGTCGGCGAGCAGGCCGGCGATGGTCTCGCCCAGGGCCTCGGGATTGCGCGGCGGGCATAACAGGCCGGTGACGTCGGGCACGACCAGATCCGGGATGCCGCCCACGGCCGTGGCCGCCACGGGCAGCCCCATGGCCATGGCCTCCAGGAGCACGTTGGGCAGCCCTTCGCGCACTGAGGACAGGACGGCCACCGAGGCCTGCTGGAAAAACGGCCGGGGGTCGGGGGTGGATGGGTAGGTGCGAATGAGCCCCCGCACCGGGCTGCGGGCGGCCAGCGTCCGCACGGCCGTGCGCAGCGGCCCGTCGCCGACCAACCACAACTCGGCCCGGGGACGTCTGGCCACGACGTATTCAAAGGACCGGATCAGCGTCTCGTGGTCCTTGTCCTGGCAAAAACGGGCCAGGCACAAGACCACCTCGCGCACCGGGCGCATGTCGTCAGGCGGCGGCAGAAAATGGTCGGTGTCCACGCCGTTGGGGATGCACTCCACGCGCTCGGCCGGCCGGCCAAGGGCCATAAGCTCCTTGGCCAGCGGCGCGGCGTTGACGATGTGGCGGTCGGACAGTCCTTTCAGAAACCGTTCGTGCTGCCGCTTGATGGCCCCGCCGCCCCGACAGGTCGCGATGACGGGCCCCACCCCTTGCAGTTTGGCGAACACCCGGCCCCAGATGTTGGGCACGGCGGTCAGCGGCACGAAGAGATCGGGCGGGCTGGCCTTGAGCTTGCGCCACAACCCGGCCAGGGACTGCGCCCCGACCTTGGGATAGGGCGACAGCCAGGTCAGCGGAATGCCGCCGGCCTCGGCCCGGGCCGCGAAGTCGCGGACGTCGGCCAGCATCCAGAACTCCGGCGCGAAACGCGACCGGTCCAGACGCAGCCCCAGCTCCAGGGCCTGGCGCTGGGTGCCGCCGAACTCCAGGTCCTGCAACAGGAAAACGACGCGGGCGGGAGTCTCTCGCGCCATCAATACCCCATCAACCCGCAACAACGGGTGCACGACGGCATCAGCCCCTCGGTGTGCAGGCTGGCCCGGAAGCGGCGATAGGACTCGCTGTTCCACAGCTCGGTGATGGTGTGGTCGCGCACGTTGCCGACGATGTAGTCATGATAGTCGCGGCACGGCGACATGTCGCCGTTGGAATCCAGCTCCACCGCCTGATAAATGGAGATGCACTGGTTGTAGCCGAAGGTCGACTCGTGGTTGGTGTAGTACTCGCGCAGGTTGTCCACGCCGGCCACGTTGGGGATGATGTTGACCGGGGGATTGTTCCAGCCCTTGGAGCGGCGCTGTACCTCGGCCAACTGCTTGTTGAGCGTCTCATGGTCCTTGATGGTCCAATCGCCCACCCAACCCCAATGCAGCTTGGGCGTAAACCCGAAGCGACGGGTGAAGTCCTCGTCATGGGCCTTGGCGCTCTTCTCGTCGATCCACCAGGACAGGTAATAGACGAACAGATCGACCCGGTCCTTGTAGGCCTCGTAGATGTCCACCAAGTGGTGGACGTTGGCGCTGGAAATCGTGGTCAAGGCGGCCACCAGCGGCAACTGGGTCTTGTGGGCCTTCTTGGCTTCCTTGATGGCCGACAGGGCTTCCTGGACCACCTTGTGGTTGTCGCCGCCGCCGGCCGAAGGCCGGGCCGCGTTGTGGGTCTCGGCCGAATGGCCGTCGATGGACATCTGGAGCAAAAACATCGGCGCGGCCGCCAAACGGTCCGCCGCCGCCGCCACCCTTGTGGCGTTGGTGGCGATGGACGTCGGCATTTTCAGCTCGGTTGCCCGCTCGATGATCTCCAACCATCCTTTATACATGGTCGGCTCGCCGCCCCACAGGTAAACCGAAGGACGATGGCCGTTGCGGGCCAGATCCTCCAGCAGCTCCAGATAGCGCTCCGGCGAGATTTCCTTTTTCTTCAGGTCTTTGAGATCGCATCCGTGGAGAAACCCCTGGTCGCCCCACTGGCCGCAGGTGTGGCAACGCAAATTGCACACGTCCGTGATGCGGATGGAGAGCTGCCGGATGCTGCGGGCATGGCCGGTCTCGGCCTGGGGATTGAGGAAGGAAAACAGGAACTTCTCTTTCTCAAGGGCGGCCAGGCGGCCGGCGATCCAGGGATGACGGGCCACCTTGACCGACTGCTTGAGAATCGTGCCAAGGGCGACGCTGCTGCGCTTGCTCATGAAACCTCCAATAGAATGCCTTGCGGCGAAATGTCGCCTTACGCCGAAACAGGCCGCGCTTCAAGCCTCCCGATGAACGAGAAGGCAGGGCGCTGCCCTGCACCCGCGCAGGCGCTGCCCGCGACCCGCCAGGGCGTTGCCCTGGACCCACCAGGGCGTTGCCCTGGACCCACCAGGGCGCTGCCCTGGACCCGCCGAGGGGCTAAGCCCCCCGGACCCCCTGGCTGTCTGTGGCGGGCGGGGGAGCCACAAGCGGGCGGAACAGGCGCGGAGGGCAGGGATAATCCCTCGGCGTCGGTGGGGGCCGTTGGGCGTGAAGAGGTCAGGGAAAGGGGACGAACCGAGAAAGTCCCGGTCCGCCTTGCCATCAAACCGTCATCGTCCTATCGTAGAGTTGCCGCAAATCGCCGGCCGCTCGCCGGCCGCCGGAGGACACGATGCACGGATCGCGCAAACGCCGAATCGAAAAGACCCTGCCCCGGGACGACGTCCCGCGCGCCCTGGCCGAGGTCGTGGCCCGGGCCGGCGAAGGGCTGCTCGTCATCGACGGTGAGGCCGTCGAACTGGCCGACTGCGCCAGCTTCAAGATTTCCATCCGCCACGGTGGGGCCAGTTCCCAACTCAAGGTGACCCTGCGCTATCCCGAAGCCCCGGGCGTCCTAGGCGGCGACTCGCCGGCCAAGGACAGCCCCGAGGAACCCGGGCCTCACGGCCTGCCGCGCTACAAGGGCCTTAAAAAACGCATGAAGTCCACTTTCCGGGCCATCCGCGACGCCTTGCTGGCCGGCGTGGTCCCGGACGGCGGCCTGGCCGCTTCGTTTGTCGCCGACTCGCGCCTCATGACCCGCTACCCCGGCAAGGGCGACGCCTACTACGCCGCCTACGACGCCGAGGTGGACCGCTTCGAGCAGGCTTTGGC
>JAEZEM010000384.1 GCA_023417745.1 Pseudomonadota bacterium | reverse complement strand
TGGCCGTCACCTACTCCTGGTCGGACACGGCCTGGTTCGCCGACGTGATCCTGCCCATGTCGCCGGCCCTGGAGCGCGAATCCATGATCGCCTCCAAATCCGGCGGCGCGCCGCAGTTTTTCGTGCGAAAGCGGGCGCTGAGTCCCCGCTTCGACACCCGGGCCGACTGGGAGATCTACCGCGACCTGGCCCGCCACATGGGCATCAAGGAACTCGATTTCGCCTCCATCGAGGACATCTGGAACTTCCAGCTGACCGACACCGGCGTGAGCGTAGCCGATTTCGAGGCCACGGGCATGGTCAAGCTCGGCGGGCCGCTTTTGCGGCCGGTGGACGACAAGACCTTCAAGACGCCCTCGGGCAAGATCGAGATCGTCTCGCCCAAACTGGAAGCCGACGGCCTGGCTTCGCTGCCGCCCTACGTGGCCCCGGCCTCGCCGCCCCCGGGCCGCTACCGGGTGAGCTTCGGCCGGGTCGGCCTGCACACCCAGGGCCATACCGTCAACAACCCGCTGCTGTTTGCCCAGATGCCGGAAAACGAGCTGTGGATTCACACCGCCGAGGCGGCCAGGCTCGGCGTCGAGGACGGGGGGCTTGTCACCGTGAAAAACGGCTCCCACGCCGGCCAGATCCGGGCCAAGGTCACCGACGGCATCCACCCCGAGACCGTGTTCATGGTCCACGGCTTCGGCCACACCCTGCCCGTAGAAAGCCGGGCCAGGGGCATGGGCGTGGCCGACAACGAGCTTATGCCCCAGGGCATAAACAACTGGGACAAGGGCGGCGGCGGCGTGTGCATGCAGGAGCATTTCGTGACAGTGGAGCCGGCCTAAGGCCGCATCCCTTAAAAAATACGACCGTATTTTTTAAGAATAAACAGGGTTCTCGGTTGTTGTTCACGAAACGGCATGAGCCCTTTTCCTGGACGCGACACGAAGGCCGGCCTGGACCCACGCGCCTCCGCCGGGCATGAGCCGGCGACGGCGCGGCCAGGGGTGTTGCCAAGCAGCGCCCCTGGCCGCCGACCGGCTCTCCGCCGGACCACAGCCATCGGGAACCCGTTCAACAACAAGGCGTTTTCCTTTCTCGTTGCAACTGTCACGAATTTTCCAAAACGCCGTTGACCCGCTGGGCCGCGCCATGCTAGCTTGACAAAACATATGGAAGGATCGCTGCTTTCACCCGAGGACGTTTGTCCGTTTCCCTTACGGGATTCGCTGGGTTTTCTGCTGGTGCGCACGGCGCTCAAGCTTCGGTTGCTTGGCAACGTGCTGCTCCAGGAAGCCGGCGAGGACATCACCGTGGACCAGTGGGGCATTTTGAACCTGCTGTGGGAGGCCGACGGCCAGACCCCGGTGGAACTGGCCCGGCGCGCCGACAAGGACAAGCCCAACGTCACCCGGCTGCTCAAGATCCTCGAAGATAAAAAACTCGTGGTCCGCAGGCCCGACGCCAAGGACCGCCGCAGCCACCGCATCCACCTGACCGAGGCTGGGGCCGCCCTCAAGGACAAGCTCCTCGGCCTTGGCGTCGTCTGCCTGGAGCGCGCCTGCCTGGGGCTTTCCAGCCAGGACGTGGCCACGCTCAAATCCCTGCTCAATCGCGTTTACGCCAACGTGTCTTAACTTCTGCCGCGCCCCGTCCTTTGGCGGACGCGTCCTTGCGAGTCGCTGCATGTCAAATTTAACAGAACTCAAGGCGCACGACAGCGCCATTGGCCCCTACACCTTCGAAGAGTTCCTCAAGGTGGCCGCCGCCTTCCACGGCAACCCCGCCCCCGGGCTCATCATCGGCGGCTACATGGTCGACGCCGCCCGGGCCATGCTGCCCGAAGGCACGCTCTTTGACGCCGTGGTCGAAACCAAGAAGTGCCTGCCCGACGCCGTGCAGATCCTCACCCCGCCAAGCTACGGCAACGGCTGGATGCGGGTGATCAACCTCGGCCGCTACGCCCTCTCGCTCTACGACAAGTTCACCGGCCAGGGCTATCGGGCCTGGATCGATCCCAAAAATCTGGAGAACTGGCCGGAAATCCACGCCTGGTTCCTCAAGCTCAAGCCGAAAAAAGAGCAGAACCGCGAGCGGCTCTACGCCGAGATCAAGGCCGCCGCCCGCCATATCTGTCTGCTGGCTCCGGTGACCATGAAGCCCTCGTTCATGATCAAGCCCAACATGGGGGCCATTGGCGTATGCCCGGCCTGCGGCGAGGGCTATCCCAAGGCCGACGGGGCCATCTGCCGGGGCTGCGCCGGCCAGGCCCCCTATCTCGTGCCCTCCGACGCGCCCAGGCTTCGGGCCGTGCCCGTGGACGAGGCGGCCGGACGACGGGTGCTCCACGACATGACCCGCATCGTGCCCGGGGAGTCCAAGGGCGTGGAATTCGCCGCCGGGGCCGACATCCATGCCGGCGACGTCTGCCGGCTCCAGACCATGGGCAAAAACCAGGTCTACGTCGAAGACCATTCCGAGCCGCTGGGGGATTTCGTCCACGAAAACGAGGCCGCCGAAGCCTTTGCCC
>JAEZEM010000382.1 GCA_023417745.1 Pseudomonadota bacterium | reverse complement strand
GCCGTGGACATCTCCGAGCTCAAGGAGACCCAGAACCGGCTGGCCGAAGCCCATGCGGAACTGGCCATCCGCAACAAGGACCTGGCCGGCCAGAACACGCTGCTGCGCCAGAACATGGATCTGCGCGAACACGTGGACCGCATCGCCCGTCACGATCTCAAAGCGCCGTTGTCGGCTCTTATCGGCTTGCCCCAGGTGCTGTTGGAAAACTACGACTTGCCCCCCGAGGCGGCCCACATCGTGTCGCTCATGGAGCAGGCCGCCCATTCCATGCTCGACATGCTCAACCAGTCGCTGGTGCTCTACCGTCTGGAAACCGGCGATTTCGTGCTGTCCCCGCAGCCGGTGGATCTGGTCGATCTGGCCGTGCGCACCTGTTCGCGGCTGGCTTCCATGCCCATGGCCCGAGGGCGGCGGCTCCATGCCGCCCTGGCCGGAGGCCCTGTGCCGGCCGGAGCCCGGGTGGAGATTTCCGGCGACGATCTGCTCTTGGGGCCGATGCTCCAGAATCTGGTCGTCAATGCCCTGGAGGCCTCGCCCGAGGGCGGCGACGTGGAAGTGGACGTCGTTCCCGGACCGCAAAGCGTGCTCCTGGTGGTCCGCAACCAGGGAGAAGTGCCCGCCGCCGTCCGCGACCGGATGTTTGACAAGTACGTCACCATGGGCAAACGTTCCGGCACCGGCCTTGGGGCCTATTCCGCCGCCCTGGCCGCCAAGGCCCACGGCGGGAGCATCGAGCTGGACGCCGCCATCCCGGGCCGCACCGCCGTGATCGTGACCCTGCCCCGCAGCGGAGCCGCCACGTGATGATGGAAAACGCCCTTTTTGAGAGCCACTTCGATCTCATTCCCTTCGGCATCTACGTGGTGGACGTCGCCAACTACCGCATCGTCTACGGCAATCGGGCTTTTTACGAGCATTTCGGCAACCATGCCGGCAAACTGTGCCATGAGGCCCTCTACGAACGGGCCGAACCCTGCCCTTGGTGCCGCCTGGACGAACTGCTCACGCCCCAGGGCCTGCCAAACGGCGAGACCCGGGTCTTTGAGCACTTCAACGAGTCCGACGACCGCTGGTACCAGATGCAGGTCCGGGCCATGACCTGGCCCGACGGCCGGGTGGTGCGCTACGCCATCGGCGTCGACATCTCCGAGCTCAAGGACACCCAGAACCGGTTGGCCGAGGCTCACGCCCGGCTCGCGCTCACCAACATTGAACTGGCCCGGCTGTCCACCACCGACATGCTCACCGGGCTGGCCAATCGCCAGCAGACCGAACACTTGCTTTTGGCCGGCCTTCGCGATCTGGGCCGGCTGGGGCGGCGGCTGAGTCTCATCATGTTTGACATCGACCACTTCAAGGCCGTCAACGACCGGTACGGGCACCTGCGCGGCGACGACGTGCTGCAGGCCCTGGCCGAGCTGTTGCGACAGGCCGTGCCCGAAGGACTGGGGGTGGGGCGTTGGGGCGGCGAGGAATTTCTGATCTGCTGTCCCGGCCTGGGACTGGCCGAGGCCTGCGTCCTGGCCGAGCGGCTGCGTCTGGCCGTGGCCGGCCTTGATCTGGCGGAAGTGGGCCGTCTCACCTGCAGCTTCGGCGTGACCGAGGCTCAGGCGGGGGAGTCGGCCGAGAGTCTGCTGGCCCGGGTCGACCATGCCCTGTACGCGGCCAAGGGCCTGGGCCGCGACCGGGTGGAAACGGGCTGAGCCGGCCCGGTTGCCGGCCGGCTAGGCACATCGGCCAGGGCGCGTAAAAAATTATCCGGGCGACGCTCCCGCTTTTGCCTCACCTCGACACGGCCGTCCTGGCCTTTTGCAAGGCCGCCACGTCCGTCGGACGCGGCGCGGCCGACCCGGTCCGGCCTCAAAACAGCGGGCCAACCCCGATTTGCTCGCTTTACCTGCCGTTCCAAAGTCTCTATTGCAGGGGCCTTGCGGCTGAAGCGTCCCGCGGCGGGGTCGCCCGGCTCCACTCTTGACGCCACAGGAAGGCAACAATGGAAACGAAATTGGCCAATCCCGCGCCCCTGGGACTCATGGGCTTCGGCATGACCACCATCCTGCTCAACATCCATAACGCCGGATGGTTTCCCGTGGGCTCCATGGTGCTGGCCATGGGCATCTTCTACGGCGGCCTGGCCCAGGTCATCGCCGGGATCATGGAGTTTAAAAAAGGCAACACCTTCGGGCTGACGGCTTTTGCCAGTTATGGCTTCTTCTGGTTGACCCTGGCCGGGCTCATCATGCTGCCCAAGATGGGGCTGGCCGAGCCGACGCCCCATGCCTTCATGGGCTGGTATCTGTTCCTGTGGGGACTCTTCACGTTATTCATGTTCTTCGGAACATTGCGGGGTTCCCTGGCCCTGCGGTTCATCTTCGGCTCGCTGACGCTGCTCTTTTTCCTGCTGGCCTTGCGGGATTGGCTGGGTTCGGAAGCCCTTGGCCGGCTGGCCGGCTACGAGGGCATCGTGTGCGGGGCCAGCGCCTGCTATCTGGCCATGGCCGAAGTGTTGGAAGAACAGTACGGCCGCAAGATCCTGCCCGTGGGCTGAGGCCTGGCCGCAGGAAGGATTTGCCAAAGCCGCGTCGATCTGGCGCGGCTTTCGCTTTTTCTCGTGTCGCGTTCGGGAAATGTCATGACGCTATTGGGTGCAATAATGATCTGTAATCATTATTTTTATTCACAAAAAACATGAATGTGTTTTTGCGGACGCCCCACTAGGCTTGGGGGACGGCGTCCCCCGGCGTCGGCCGGGAGCGTCGGACGGCGGCGGCGGCATCGTCCAAAGCTTTCTGCAGGTCCATCCCTGTCGCGTAGGCGGCCTCGACGTCGCATCGGCGCAATTGGTCTTCCAGTTGCCCGGCCAGTCGCCGGCCGGCTTCCGCGCCGACCGCGCCGGCCACGTTTTTGAGCGAGTGGGCGGCCATGGCGGCTTCGTCCCAGTTTTCCCCGTCGCTGCACAGCCGGATCAGCCGCAGTTTGCGGGGGTACTGGCGCAGGAAATCCTCTTCCACCTCGGCCAGCAAGGCCTCGTCGCCGCCCAGGCGGCGCAGGGCCTTTTCGCGTTCCAGGACAGCGGCGATTTCGGGCGTGGCTTGGGGGACCGGTCCCGAAACGGCCGGACCGGAGCCCTCGGCCGCCACC
Organism: Pseudomonadota bacterium; assembly: GCA_023417745.1. Lineage (GTDB taxonomy): Bacteria > Desulfobacterota > Desulfovibrionia > Desulfovibrionales > Desulfovibrionaceae > Solidesulfovibrio. The sequence continues at coordinate 7,263 of JAEZEM010000382.1, read as the reverse complement.
CTGGCCAAAAGCTCGGCCAAGAGCAAGAAATCCAGAGGTTTGGGCAGGAATTCCGTCATGCCGGCGGCCAGGCAGCGCTCCATGGACCCGGCCAGGGCATGGGCGGTCATGGCCGCCACAGGCACATGGCGGTTGGTCTCGCCGGCCCAGCCCGCCCGCAACCGGCGGGTGGCTTCCATGCCGTCGAGTTCAGGCATCTCCACATCCATGAGCACCAGATCGAAGGTTTCGCGGCCAAGACATTCCAGGGCGCGCGCGCCGTTGGCGGCGATTGTCGCCTGGTGGCCCCGGCGGCTTAAAAAGGTGGTCGCCACCTTGACGTTTATGAGGTTGTCCTCGGCCACCAGCACGCGAAGGGGTCTGGCGTCGGCCTGGGGCGCGGCCACCGGGCGGCGGGCCGGCTCGGACGGGACGACCTTGGCCGGGGCAAGGCGCAGCCTGACCCGAAAGACCGTGCCTTGGCCGGGGACGCTGTCCACGGCGATCTCGCCGTCCATGCTGCGGGTAAGTTCGCGGCAGATGGCCAACCCCAGGCCCGTGCCGCCGAAATTCAGGGCCACGGTGCGGTCGGCCTGGGTGAACATGTCAAAGATGCGTTCCAGACGGTCCGGGGCGATGCCGATGCCGGTGTCGGCCACGGCCAGTTCCAGTTGGCCGGGATCGCCGTCCGGGGCCGCGACGGTGACGGTGATGCCGCCTTCCCGGGTGAACTTGACGGCGTTGCCCACGAGGTTGAGCAGGATCTGCCGTACCCGCCCCTGGTCGCCCCGGACGTGGCGGGGGGTGTTCGGGGCCACGGCCAGGGTGAGGAAAAGGCCCTTGCGGGCGGCCTGGGGGCGCAGGGTGCGGGCCACGCCGGCCAGGGTGCGGCGCAGATCGAAGTCCTGGATCACCAGCTCCAACCCTTTGGCCTCAATGCGCGACAGGTCCAGGACGTCGTTGATGATGCCCAGCAGGTTGCCGGCGGCCTCCCGGGCGGTTTCCAGGGCGTCGCGCTGCTGGGGCGAAAGTTCGGTGCCCAGGGTCAGCTCGGTCATGCCGATGACGGCGTGCAGCGGCGTCCTGATCTCGTGGCTCATTTTCGCCAGGAAATCGCTTTTGGCCCGGTTGGCGGTCTCGGCCGCCTCCTTGGCCTGGCGCAGGTCGGCCTCGATGGCCTTGACGTCGGCGATGTCGCGCACCACCGCGAAATAGCGGCGATCCTCGCCCGGGCTTTCGGGATGGCGGTGCGGGCGCACGGCCACGGGCAGAATCGTGCCGTCCTTGCGGCGATATTCCTTCTCGAAAACTTCGGCAAAGCCCTTGGCGTCCACTTCGGCCAGGACGCGCTCCTCGGCCTGGAGCCAGACCTCGGGGGTGATGTCGCGATAGGTCATTGCCGCCAGTTCGTCCGGGCCGTAGCCGATCATCTCCTGAAACGCCGGGTTGGATTCCACCAGCCGGTAGTCGCTGGACAGCACGACAAAGCCGTCGCCCATGCTGTCCAGGAGCAGCTTGTAGCGGGTGCGCGAGGCCAGGAGTTCGGCCTCGGAACACTTGCGGCCGGTGATGTCGAGCAGCACGCCGATGACGCCGGCCGTATGCCCGGCGACATCATGGAACCGGTTCTTGAAGACCACCACGTCATGGGCGGTCTGGTCGCTGAAGATCAGCGACGTTTCGTATTCGACGGTCTCGGCCTCGCCGGAGAGCACGGCGCGGTCGGTCTTGGCGCACAGCGCGGCCTGGGTCGGGAGTTCCAGCTCATGGCCAGTGCGCCCGTGGACGCGGGCCAGGGGTCGGATGGCGCGTTCGTAGGCGGCGTTGCAGCCCAGATGGCGGCTTTCGAGATCCTTGTAGAAGACCGGCACGGGGATGGCGTCGATGATCTCCTGGGTGAAGCGGATGCGTTCCTTGAGCTTGTCGGCCATGGCGTCCAGCGCCCGGCCCAGCTCGCCCATCTCGCCCTTGCCTTCGGCCAGCCCCGAGCGGCGGTCGAGGTTGCCGGCGGCCATATCCTTGGCCATGGCCACGAATTGGCCCATGGGCCGCAGGAGAAAGACTCGGTTGAACCACCAGGCGGCGGCCAGGGCCAGGGCCACGGCCAAGCCGAAAAGCAGCATGTCGCGCTGCCAGGCCCCGATGAGCAGGGTCTCGTGGATGGCCTGGGGCTGGCTTAAACGGATGAACAGGCGTTGCCCGCCGGGGGCGGCCACTGACGCGAACACGGCCCGCTCCATGTCGTCGTCCGGCCCCTGCCCGGTCCAGACCAGGCTTGTTGCCTCGCCAAGACGGGGCAGGATGTTGTCCGCCCCGACCAGGGGCTTGCCGGCGGCCTGGGGCCTTGGCGGCCAGGTGGTCAGCACCGTCCCCGCCTGGGAGAAAAGACAGGCCCGGGCGCCCTGGGGCATCCGGATGTCCTTGAAGATGGCGGCGAACCAATCCGGCGAAAGGGTGATGGCGCACACGCCGACCACCCCGTCGTCGGGACCGCGCACGGCCTGGGCCAGCACCAGGCCGGGCCGGCCGTCGACGGTGTCCGGCCCGAAGGCCATGATCGTGGTCAGGGGGGCGTCCAAGGCCTGGCGCAGCCAGGGACGGTCGCCCAGGTTTCGCGCTGGCCCTCCCGGTTGGGCAGAGGCCGCCGTCAGCGAGCCGTCGGGTCGCACCAGAACCATATCTTTGAAGGAGGGAAAGACGGCCAGGGCGTCGGTGAGCAAACGGCCGGCCTGGGCGGGATCGCCGGATTTGATGACGGCAAGCCAAGTGACGCCGCGCAAGATGTTGGCGTAGTTTTCCAGCAGGCTTCGGGCGTTGCCGGCGGCCAGGTCGGCGATGCTGTGCAGGCCCTGGTCCACGGCGGCCCGGGCGGAACGCTGTTTCTCCACGGTTGAGGCAACGTGAAGCGCCAGGACTGGGGCCAGGGTCAGCGCGACAAGCCACAGCAAGCGCGTGCGCAGGCTTTCAAGCCGTCGCCAAGCCATACTGGATACTCCGTGGGGTGATGCATCGAGTTGCCCCAAGGCAAAATCTGCCAGTGGTTTCCGTAAAGGACTTCCGGCAACAAGGCAAGGGACGAAGGCGCATCAGGCGGCAGGCAGGCAGTGGCGGCCTGGAAGAAAACCGACTGCGCCAAGCCTGTTCAGAATCACATCCGTCGCTCCTCGGCTGGCCACATAGGGGACGATGAAACACGACTGCGGCCCTGGGGCGTCGTTGTAATGCAGCACCAGCCGTCCGCCAAGCATCAGTCCAATTTTGCGCGGATCAATGTCGAGCCAGGCTTTGATGACAACGCCGTGTTCGCACAACAGTTCGGCCCGGCGACAGGTGGCGCGTCCGGCTCCGGCCGCCACGACGCACGGATGGAAGGGGTTCATCCGGGCCGGATGCCGGGCCAGGTAGCCGGCTTTGATGCGGAAAAAGACTTTCGGGGCGTAGTGCGGATCGGTGCGCGCGAGCCGGCCTGGCGGATCGTTCCAAATGACAAGCGTCTCGGGCAGCTTGTCCTTGATCACGCCGGCTTCCCGCCAGCGCAGCCACAGTTCGTAGTCTTCGGGAAAATCGCCCTGGCGGTAGCCGCCGTGAAGGACCGGCAACTCCCGGCGAAACATCACCGTGGGTGGGGCAGGGGGGATTCCCGGAAGAGGGCCAACCGGCAGCATTTGGGCGGCCAGGCTCTCCAGGGCGGCGGGCCGGACGGCGGCGTTCGTGCGGGCAGGGCAACGGAAATCATGCCCCGCTCTAGCCGGGCGGGCGGCGGCGGGCAAGGGAGGCGGGGCCAGGGACGACGGGGGAAAGGGCGCACTGCGGCATTGCCCTAGCTGCGGGCATCTGTTAGAAAAATTTTCATATTCGAAGGGAGAGACGTAACCCGCCATGTCCGACCCGAAGATTCTGCTTGTCTCCGACAATCCCTGCTTGGCCTCGGCCGTGGTGCGCCATTGCGGCGCTCTGTCGGGGCTTGGGGCCGTGCAGATACGCGATCCGGGCGCGGCGGCGGAGTCGTTGCGCGACGGCGACGGCGACGGCGACGGCGCGTTTTTGTTGTGCGTGGTGGATCTGACTCTGCCCGAGGAGGCCGTGGGACGGCTGGCCGCCGCCTCGGCGGCGGGGGGGGTTCCCTGGCTGGCCGTGGCCGAATGCTATCGGCCGGAATTTCGTGACCTCGCCCAGGAACTCGACGCCATTGATTTCGTGGTGGCCGAGGCCGAGGACCCGGCCGCCGTGGCCCGATATGTGGACCGGCTGCTCAAAAACCGCGCCGCCCGCATTCTCATTGTGGAAGATTCGGCCTTCATGCGTCTTTTTCTGCGCCGGGTGTTGCGCCGCTACCAGTTCCGAGTCCACATGGCCGCCTCGGCGGCCAAGGCGCTGACCATTCTCGAAAACCGGCCGGACATCGCGGCGGTCATCATCGACTACGACATGCCGGTGCAAAACGGCGTGGAGCTGACCCGCACCATCCGGCGGCGCTTCCGGCTGCGCGAGATCTGCCTGATCGGCATCTCGGGCAAGGCCCCGCGTTCCATCTCGGCGGAATTTCTCAAAAGCGGCGGCGACGACTATCTGCATAAGCCCTTCGAGCGCGAGGAACTCTATTGCCGGGTGCTTCACGGCGTGGAAGCCGTGGAACGGATGCTCGAAATCAAACGCCTGGAACGGCTGCGCCGCATGTTTTTGTCCATGCTGGCCCATGATCTCAAAAGCCCGGCCGGCGGCATCGTCGGCGCGGCCAACCTCATCCTTGACGGGGTGTGCGGCGAGATCGGCGGGGAAGTGCGCGAGATGGCGGCGGTCATCAGCCAGGCTGGCCGGCGACTGTGTTCACTGGCTTCCAACATGCAAGACCTGACCCGGCTGGAGACCGGCCGGCTCGAACCGGCCCTGGTCACGGCGCATCTCGACGCTCTGGTCTTGGAGCGGGCCAGGCTGGCCGAGGCCACCGCCGCCGGCAAGTCCATCCGCGTGGAGACTCGCGCGCCGCAATTGCCGCCGCTGACGCTGGACCCCGACCTCATCGCCCGGGTGCTGGACAATCTGCTGTCCAACGCCGTGAAATTTTCCCCGCCGGGCAGCCTCGTGCGCCTGTCCTTGCGTCTGGTCGGGGACGAGGTGGTGGTGCGGGTGGCCGACCAGGGGCCGGGCATTTTGGTGGAGGAACGCCACCGCCTGTTCAAGCCCTTCGAGCGCCTTTCGGCCCGGCCCACGGCCGGAGAGAAAAGCCTGGGCCTGGGCCTGGCCATTGCCGAGGGCATCGTGGCCGCCCATGGCGGGCGCATCTGGGTGGAATCCGAGCCCGGGCAGGGCGCGGCCTTCTGCTTCACCCTGCCCATGCCGATGGCGTTTTCGGATCAGGCTGACGCCTGCATCTGATCGTAGACGTATTCCCGCACCGTGATGGTCCAGGCCCGGGGGGCGCGGCCGATGGCCGCGGCCAGCTTGGCGTTGTCCAGGACCGAGTAAGGCGGACGTTTGGCTTTTTGCGGGTAGGCGTCGGAAGGGATGGGCAGGACGCGGCAGGGCAGTCCCGAGGCGGCCACGGCCTCGGCGGCCAGGTCGCACCAGCTGGCCCGGCCCGAGCCCACGGCGTGGAAGATGCCGGCGGCCTCGGTGCGGGCCAGATCGGTGATCCAGCCGGCCAGATCGAGGGTGTAGGTGGGCGAGCCGATCTGGTCGGCCACCACCTTGAGTTCCTCCCGGGTCTTGGCCAGCCCGAGAATGGTGGCCACGAAGTTCTTCTTGCCCGGACCGTAGAGCCAGGCCGTGCGCAGGATCTGGAACGCGGCAATCCCCGAATCAAGGATGGCCCGCTCGCCGGCCAGCTTGCTCGCTCCGTAGACCGACTCCGGGTTTGGCGCGTCGTCCTCGACATAGGGCGTGCCCTTGGAACCGTCGAAAACGAAATCCGTGCTCAGCTGCACCAGGGTCGCCCCGGTATTGCGGCAGACCCGAGCCAGCCGGCCGGGCAGGTCGCGGTTTACGCGGTAGGCTTCGTCGGCGTCGTCCTCGGCCGCGTCCACGGCCGTGTAAGCCACGGTGTTGACCACATGGGTCGCCTCGAACCGCTCAATCTCCCGGGCCACGGCCTCCATGTCAAAGGGATCAAGGACCGTGCGCGTGGTCGGCAGCACGGCGAACCCCGCTTCCTCCATGGCCGCCGACAGCGGGCGGCCGACCAAACCGGTCAGGCCGCCCAGCACGATGGCGCGGGGGGCTTTCGCGTCCCCGCTCATGCCCGTTCTCCGTACCAGGAAGCCATGAACTGGCGGTAGGCGCCGCTGTTGACGCTGTCCAGCCAGTCGCCGTTGGCCCGGTACCAGGCCATGGTCTCGGCAATGCCCCGGGTGAAGTCCCAGGCCGGGGCGAAGCCCAGTTCCCGGGCGGCCTTGGTGAAGTCCATGGCGTAGCGGCGGTCGTGGCCGGGCCGGTCGGTCACGTAGCGGATGAGGCTTTCGGGCTTGCCAAGGGCAGCCAAGATGGTGCGCACCACCTCGATGTTGGGCTTTTCCGCGTCGCCGCCGAAGTTGTAGACCTCGCCGGGCCGGCCCTTCATGAGAGCCAACTCCACGCCCCGGCAGTGGTCGATGACGTAGATCCAGTCGCGCACGTTGAGCCCGTCGCCGTAGACCGGCAGGGCCTCGTCGGCCATGGCCTTGGAGAACATCAGCGGAATGAGCTTTTCCGGGAACTGGTAGGGGCCGTAGTTGTTGGAACAACGGGTGACCACCACGTCCATGCCGAAGGTTTCGTACGCCGCCCGCATGAGCATGTCCGCCCCGGCCTTGCTGGCCGAATAGGGGCTGTTGGGGGCCAGCGGCGTCGTCTCGCAGAATTTCCCGTCCGGCCCAAGGGTGCCGTAGACCTCGTCGGTGGAGACGTGGACGAAGCAGCGCACGCCCCAGTGGCGCGCGGCGTCGAGGAGGCTTTGCGCCCCGAGCACGTTGGTGCGCACAAAGGGCGTGGCGTCGGTGATGGAGCGGTCCACATGGGACTCGGCCGCGAAATTGACCACGGCCTCGATCTTGTGCTCCTCCAGGAGGTACAGGGCCAGCTCGCTGTTGGCGATGTCGCCGCGCACGAAGCGGTAGCGTGAGGAGCCGAAAGCGGCCTCCACGTCGGCCAGGCTCTGCCGGTTGCCGGCGTAGGTGAGCAGGTCGAGGTTGACGATGGAGATCCCTTCGTGGCGGGTGAGCATGTCGCGGATGAAGTTGGAGCCGATGAAGCCGCAGCCTCCGGTCACGAGCAGTCGCATGTCTTGGTTTGTCCTTTGTTTTCAGTGTG
>JAEZEM010000315.1 GCA_023417745.1 Pseudomonadota bacterium | reverse complement strand
TGGGGGAGCAGGTTGGCCAGCAGGCTCGAATAGAAGCTGCCGTAGGGAAAGCAGATGACCTCGGCCTGGCGGATGAGCTTGTCGGTCTTGTCGCGGATGCGCACGCTGGCCGGGGTCGGGTCGTCCAGGCTGGCCGTCAGCCAAAGGGACTCGATGGGCGCGTCGATGGGCGCGGCTTCCTTGCCGGTCATGTTGTGCTGGCCAATGAGCACCCGGCCGTCGGCCAGGCGGCAGGCCAGGTGCAGGTCGGCGTTGACGATGGGCCGCACCACGCCCCGGGCTTCGACCAGCTGCATGAAAAGATAGATGACCGGGTCGAGCATCCGGTTGTAGTTGAAATAGCCGCCGGCCAGGATGCAGTTGCCGATGCTGGCTCCGCGCAGGTCGAAGTCCTTGGGCCGGCGTTCGTTGAAAAAGCGCAGATGGGTGCGGATGATTTTGCGCAGGGGGTCGGGCACCCGGCGGATGAGCGGGTCCTCGCCGTTCATGATCCGCACGAGCTTGGCCGCCAGTTCGTCCTGGGGCGCGTCCTTGGGCAGGCGGTGGGCGAAAAGCTCGAACACGGCCGGATTGCCGGTGATGCTGCGGTCGGCCAGGGCCATGATGCGGTTTCGCAGATCGCCCACGGCCGGCATGCCGAAGGCCTTGCGCAGCACGGCCGAGGACCCGCCGGAATCAAAGGGCGTGATCAAGTGGATGGAGTTGGCGGTGTATTCAATCAGCGTGGTGCTGAGGTCGCGAAGCGCCGTGCCGCCGCTGAAAAACAGCACTCGCGGTCCCAGTTCCGGGGCCCGGCGAAAAAGCGCTGCCCGGGACGGGTCAGGCAGGCGCACGGTGCGGGCGATGCGCGCCCGAGGGGAATTTTTGGCGTCTGGCACGTCGATTTCCTCAAAAACGTCGAGACTTGGCGCGAAATAGGTCGTCATGGACGGCATCCTTCGGCGCGGGAAAGGATGTCCTGGCACAACTGCGCCGCGCGGGAAAAGTCCACGCCGCCCGAAAGGGCCAAAACCGGCAAGGCTCCCAGGGCGGCAAGATAGGCGGCCCGGTCGGCCTGTCGCGGCCCGGCCAGGAACAGCACGCCCAGATCCTTGGCGATGGCCGGGACCAGTTCGGGCGCGTCGGCCAGGGTGGTCCGGCGCGCGACCACCGGGCCGCCGCCCTGTTTCCAGCCCAGCACGGCCAGGGCGCGCAGCCTGGCCCGAAGGCGCACCCGTCCCGGCCCGAAACAGGCGTCGATGGGCGCGTCGTGCTTGGATTCCAGCCCCCACAGCGCCTCCGGCGGCAAGGCGACATAAGCGGCCCGCTTGGCCGGGTCAAGCAGCCCGTGCAGGCGGTCGTTGGCCAGGATCGTTCCGGGGTTGACCCGGGGCGGCCGGGCCAGGCCGCAGCAGCCGAAGCCCTCGGAATCGGCGGCCACGAAGAGCCGGTCGTTGGTGACGAAATCCGCGCCGCGCCGCACCAGCTCCAGGGCCAGGGTGGTCTTGCCCGCGCCGGCCAGCCCGGCCAGGGCCAGGGCAGCCTCGCCCCGGGCCACGGCGGCGGCATGGAGCAGCGCCGCGCCCCGGCGCAGTTCCCGGTCGGCCAGTCGGGCGTTGACGGCGTTGACCACTTGCTCGGGCCAGGCGGCGCAGGGGCCGAAAATCCAGTTGCCGGCCGGACCGAAGACGAGCAGCAGCCCGGTGCGGCGCTTGCGCACCAGACGGCCGTCGGGCAGATCGGCGTACGCTTCCTTGCCGCCTTCGGACTCGTGGTGAACGAAGGCCAGGTCAAGGTTCGGACTGGGGCCGTCCACGACCTGGACCACCAGATCGGGCTGGCCGCCGTCGGCCGAAAAGGCGGCGAAATGCCGGGCCAGGGCTTCGGCCAGGGCCAGGCTGTTGGTGCGCAGGCGAAGCCGCGTTCCGCCCGGCATGACGTCCACGACGTAGGGCACGGGAACGCGGCAGGCGGCGATGACGTCGGCGCAGGCGGCCGTCATGGGCAAAGGCTCCAAGGGACGGGCCGACCCTAGCGGGGCTGGCATTTCTGGCTGAGGAGGACGCCCTTGACGATAAAGACCAGGATCTCGCCGAGGTTGGCGGCGTGGCCAGCCATGCGCTCGAAGCTGCGGCAGGCGAGGATGGCCCGCACCCCGTCCTCGGGCGCTGCCTGGCAGCGCGAGAGCGCCTCGGTGATGCAGCGCATGGCGGCCACGGCCAGTTCCCTGGCCCGCTCGTCCAGGCGGCAGACGTCCATGGCCGCGTCCACGTCGTCCTCGACAAAGGACCGCGAGGCCAGGGCCAACATGCCGGCCACGTGGTCGGAAAGCTCCAGAAGCGCGCCGTCGCACTCGCCCGGCAGCCCGGCTCCGGCCAGCGCGCCCTCGGCGATGTTGACGGCTTCGTCGCCCAGGCGTTCGAGGTTGATGACGGCCCGGGCGTAGCCGACGATGCGGCGCAGGTCCAGGGCGACCGGCTGCTCCAGGGCCAACAGCTTGAGGCAGGCCTCGTCGATGTCGCAGGTCTGTTGATTGATGGCCTTGTCGCCTTCGATGATCTGGCGGGCCATGGTCCGGTCGTTTTGGCGGTAGGCGGCCACGGCCCCCTGGCGGGCCGTTTCCACCAGCACGGACAAGGCGACGACACGGCCCTTTAAGGCATCAAGTTCGGCGTGAAAATGGGCTCTGCTTTCCATGAAATGGCTCCCGACGGCTGGCGTTGGTTCTGGCGGGACGGTGTTGGCGCGACCCTGCGATCAGCCGAAACGGCCGGTCACGTAGTCTTCGGTCTGCTGGTTGGCCGGACGGGTGAAGATGGCTTCGGTGGGGCCGACTTCCACGAGCTTGCCCATGTAGAAAAAGGCGGTGAGGTCCGAGACCCGGGCCGCCTGCTGCATGCTGTGGGTGACGATGGCGATGGTGT
>JAEZEM010000300.1 GCA_023417745.1 Pseudomonadota bacterium | reverse complement strand
CATCGGCGAGTTTCTTTCCCGGGCGCTGACGCGCGCCGGCTACGCCGTGTGCGTGACCCAGGACTACCAGTCGCGCATCCGGGGGGGCCACAACACCTTTGCCGTGCGCGTCGATCCGGTCGCCGTCGCCGCCCCCGACGAGGCCATCGACCTGCTCGTGGCCCTGTCCGCCGACACCCTGGACATCCACCGCCGCAACCTGTCTCCGCGCGCTCTGGTGCTGGCCGACGCGGCCGTCGACCTTGGCGGACTGCCCGGCCTGGCCGTTCCCTACAAAACACTGTGCCCCAAGCCGCTCTATGAAAACGTCGCCGCCCTGGGCGTCGCGGGCGCGCTTTTGTGTCTGGACGCCGCCATCCTTGCCGGCCTTGTGCGCGAGAAGTTCTCGGCCAAGGGCGAAGCGGTGGTCGCGGCCAACCTGGACGTGCTGGCCGCCGCCATGGACTGGGCCAAGGGACAGGAGGCGGCATTTGCCTGTCTGGCCCCGCCGATCCTTGGGCCGGGACGACTCATGCTCCACGGCAACGAGGCCATCGCCTTGGGGGCGCTGGCCGCCGGAGTCAATTTCTCGTCATTTTATCCGATGACGCCGGGGACGTCCGTCATCCAGACGCTTATTGACCATGCCGACGCCATGGGCGTCACGGTGGAGCAGGCCGAGGACGAGATCGCGGCCGTGGTCATGGCCGTGGGCGCGTCCTACGCCGGGGCCCGGCCGCTGGTTTCCACCTCGGGCGGCGGATTCGCCCTGATGACCGAAGGCGTGTCGCTCTCCGGCATGCTCGAAACGCCGGTGACCATCGTGGTGGCCCAGCGGCCCGGGCCGGCCACGGGGCTGCCCACCCGCACCGAACAGGCCGACCTCGACCTTGTGCTCTATGCCGGGCACGGCGAATTTCCCCGGGCGATATTCGCCCCGGGCGACGTGGCCCAGTGCTTTCATCTGGCCCATCGGGCCGTGGACACGGCCGAGCGGTTCCAGTCGCCGGTCTTTGTGCTCACCGACCAGTTCCTGGCCGACTCCCACCGCGACGTGGCTCCCTTTGACCTGGCCGCCCTGCCGTCCGTAGCCCGGCCCCTGACCACGGTGGACGACCCGGCCGGCTACGTGCGCTACGCCGTCACCGATTCCGGCGTTTCGCCGCGCCTGCTGCCGGGCTTTACCGAGGCCACGGTGGTCCTGGACAGCGACGAGCACACCGAAGACGGCCACATCACCGAGGACCTGGCCGTGCGCGTGGCCATGCAGGACAAGCGGATGCGCAAGCTCGCCGGGCTGACGGCGGCGGCCCTGCCGCCGGACCTTATCGGCCAAGCCGAGGGAGCCACGCTGCTGGCCTGCTGGGGCTCGACCCTGGGTGCGGCCCTGGAAGCGGCCGAGCGCCTGCGCCAAGCCGGGGAACCGGCCTGCGTGCTCCATTTCAGCCAGGTCTATCCCCTGGTCGGCGAGGCCTTCTTGCCGATCCTGGCCAAGGCCCGACGCACGGTCATGGTGGAAGGCAATTACGCCGGCCAGCTGGCTAATCTGATCCGGCGCGAAACCGGCTACGTCTTTGACGCCCACGTCGCCCGCTACGACGGCCTGCCCTTCACGGCCGCTTTTATCCTGTCCAAGCTCCGGGAGGCCACGGCATGACCGACGCCAATCCTTACGGCGAATTCGAAACGGCCTGGTGCCCCGGCTGCGGCAATTTCGCCATCCGCAAGGCCATGGTCGCGGCCCTGACGGCGCTGGGCCTGCCCCCGCACAAGGTGGTCTTTTCCACCGGCATTGGCCAGGCGGCCAAGGCCCCGCACTACATCCGGGCCAATCTCCTAAACGGCCTGCATGGCCGCAGCCTGCCGGCGGCCACGGGCATCAAGCTCGCCAACCCCGAGCTGGCCGTGTTTGCCGAATCCGGCGACGGCTGTTCCTACGGCGAGGGCGGCAACCACTTCCTGGCCGCCATCCGGCGCAACATTGACCTCACCTACGTGGTCCACGACAACCAGATCTACGGCCTGACCAAGGGCCAGGCCAGTCCAACCACGCCCAAGGGCCAGGTGACCAAGACCCAGCCCCACGGCGCGCCCTCGGAAGCCTTCAATCCCGTGGCCGTGGCCATAACCATGAACGCGGGCTTCGTGGCCCGGGGCTTTGCCGGCGAGGTGGAGCATCTGGCCGGACTCATCGCGGCCGCCGCGCGCCATCCCGGCTTTTCGCTGGTGGACGTGCTGCAGCCCTGCGTGTCCTTTAACAAGGTCAACACCTACGCCTGGTACAGAGAGCGCTGCTACGTCCTTGGCGACGACCATGACCCCACCAACCGCGAGGCGGCCCTGGCCCGGGCCTTCGAGTGGGGCGAGCGCATTCCCCTGGGCGTGTTGTGGCAAAGCGACCGGCCGGCCTTTGGCCCCATGGCGGCCGGGCCGTTAGCTGTCCGGGAACCGAACATGGAAACGCTCTCCGGCATCCTGGCCGGATACGCCTGATTGATCGGCGGCCAGGCTAGGGCCGCGCTTGGCCGTTTGTCCCTGCCCTAAGCATTGACCCAACACGCCAGGAGACGGCGGGCATGAATGTGAACCTCAAGTTCTTCTTGAAGGATACCATCCGCAAGATGGTGGATTTTTCCAAGACGGCCCAGAACCGGGGCCTGCCGCCGCCGCC
>JAEZEM010000275.1 GCA_023417745.1 Pseudomonadota bacterium | reverse complement strand
ATGGCCGCCCTGGCCGCCAGCCACGACGTGCCCCTGGTCGGGGGCGATCTGTCGCGCGGCGACAAGATCGCCGTGTCCGTCACGGTCTGGGGCGCGCCCGGGCCGTCCGGGCGCTTTCTCACCCGGGCAACCGGCAACCCCGGCGACATCCTCGTGGCCGTGGGCGATCTGGGGCTGGCCCGGGTGGGGCTGGCGGTCCTGGAAAAGCACGGCCGAAGCGCCCTGGCCGACTGGCCGGCGGCCACGGCCGCCCACCTTGCCCCCGTGCCGCGCCTGGCCGAGGGGTTGGCCCTGGCCGCGCTGCCTGGCGTCACCTCCTGCATGGACGTCTCCGACGGCCTGGCCCGGGATCTGCCGCGCCTGTTGCCCCAAGGCTGCGGGGCCGATCTCTTTTTCCCGCCGGCGAGTCTGCACCCGGAAGTCACGGCCCACGCCGCCGGCCACGGCCGGCCGCCCGAGAAGGTCGCCTTTTTCGGCGGCGAGGACTACGCCCTGCTGGCCACGGTCGCGCCGCCCGCCTTGGCCGCCCTTCGCGCCGCCGTGCCGTCGGCCAAGCCCATCGGGGCGGTCGGGGCCAAGCCCGGCTATACGGTAAACGGCTCGCCCATAAACGAACGCGGCTTCGACCACTTCGGCTAGCGCGACATGGGACAACTTCTTTTCGGCGCGGTCATTATCAGCTTTTCGGCCGTATTCGTGAAGCTGGCCGGCGTGCCCTCGGCCGTCTCGGCTTTTTACCGCATGCTTTTTGGCGGCCTCACCCTCCTGGGCCTGCTCGGCGTCACCGGCAATCTGGCCGCGGCCAGACGCGCCCTGGCCTGGCCGGCCTTGGCCTGCGCCGTGTTTTTTAGCGCCGATCTGTTTTGCTGGCACCTGAGCATCAATTACATCGGCCCGGGACTGGCCACCCTGGTCGGCAATTTCCAGGTGTTTCTCGTCACCGTCGTGGCCGCCGTCACGGCCCGGCGTGTTCCCAAGGCGGGCTTCCTGGCCGGCATGGCCGTGGCCGTGGCCGGACTGTACCTCGTGGTCGGCCGGGGCTTTGCCGGACAGACCCCGGAATTTCGCCTGGGCGTGGGCTACGGCCTGACCACGGCCCTGTTCTACGGGCTTTTTATCCTGACGCTCAAAAAGGCCGTCACCGACCAGGGCCGGGCCGGCCCCATGGCGGCCATGGCCGTGCTGTCCCTGGCCGGGGCCGCCCTGCTCGCCCCGGTGGCCGTCCTTGGCGGCGACTCCCTGGCCCTGCCCACGGCCACCAGCGTCTGGTCGCTTGTGGCCCTTGGCGTCATCGGCCAGGGCATCGGCTGGCTGGCCATCTCCCAGGGGCTGGCCGGAGCCCGACCGGCCCTGGCTGGGCTGGTGCTCCTGCTCCAGCCCACCCTGTCCTATGTCTGGGACGTGCTCTTTTTCGGCAAACCCACCGGCCCGGTCGAACTGGCCGGCGTGGCCCTGGCCCTGGCCGGCATCTATGTCGGCTCCACCCAAAGGAGCTGAGGCCACAGGACAAAGGAGGCTTGAGATGGACATGGCCCTTCGCGCCGTCGGCATCGTGCGTTCCGTACTGACCGACAAGGCGACCGCCCCCAAATTCGAAACGGAAAACGCCCCCCCGGCCACGGTTGTCCTGGACCCGTCCTACGCCGAGGCGGCCAAGGATCTGGCCCCGGGCCAGGAGATCCTGCTTTTCACCTGGCTCCACCAGGCCGACCGCTCCTGTCAGGCCGTGCATCCTCGCGGCGACCGCTCCCGGCCCCTGACCGGCGTCTTTTCCACCCGCTCCCCGGCCCGCCCCAACCCCATCGGCTTGCATCAGGTGCGCCTGACCGCCGTCGAGGGCAACGTGCTTTCCATCGACGCCCTGGAGGCTCTGGACGGCACCCCCGTGGTCGACATCAAGCCCCTGGCCGACCGGGGCCAGGGGAGCTAGGCCGCGACCCTGCGGCGATCCCAGGCTTTTTTTTGCGTCAGGGCCTTGCATTCCCTGGCGCAAATGCCGTAGTTTCGCCCGCATAACTTTACGCCAGTTTTCACAAGGAGTCCGCCCATGCCGAAGAAAGAACCCATTCGGAAAGTCAACGCCGTCGTTTGCGCCTATTTCGTCCACACCGGTCATCTGACCAAGGAAGAGGCCAAGGAAATGTCTGGCCTGAGCGACGAAGCTTTCGAGGAAGCCTACGCCAAGGCCGGCAACGTCTTTGCCAAGATCGGCTCGGAGCCGGACAACGGCGTCAATAAGCTGTTCAATCATCTGGCCCACGAGGTCGACGAATACATGAAGCACATCAGCGGCTACGGCATCGCCTAAAGCCGCCGTCCCGAAGCGTTCACGCCTCGCTTCGCCCGGCGCTTACGCCGGCCGTTGCTTCCGGATGACGGCGCAAGCGTTCACGGGCCAAGCAATCGGGCCAATGCTCCCCGGCATTTCCCGGCAAGCCAAGGTCCGGATGCAAGGCCCACAAGCGGCGTAACCGGGCCGCTTCGCCTTTTCCCCGGCCGCGATTCTGTCGCGGCTGGGGTTTTCTCTTGTCCAACGCCCAGCGGGCGCTTTTCAATGACGGCATATTCCGTTACAGGCAGCCCTTATTCCTGCCATCAAGGAGCCTGCCATGCCGTCACTGTCGTTTCTGCTGGGTTATCTCGTCTTTGGGGCCGCCGCCGGCATCATCGCCGGCTTGCTTGGCGTCGGCGGCGGCATTGTCGTCGTGCCGGCCTTGTACTTCTTTTTCACCGCCCAGGGTTTTCCCCACGAAATCGTCATGCAGATGGCGCTTGGGACGTCGCTGGCTTCCATCATCTTCACCTCCGTTTCCAGTTCCGTGGCCCACCAGCGGCGCGGCGCGGTAGACTGGGCCGTCGTCAAATCCATCGCTCCCGGCATCCTCATTGGCACTTTCGCCGGGGCCTTCCTGGCTGCCAGGCTTTCCACGGGGTTTCTTAAAGGGTTTTTCGTGGTCTTTCTGTATTACGTCTCGACGCAGATGCTGCTCAACATCAAGCCCAAGGCCCATCGCCAGACTCCCGGCGCGGGCGGCATGTTCGGCGCGGGTTCGGTCATAGGCCTGGTGTCGAGCCTGGTCGGCATCGGCGGGGGCACCATGTCGGTGCCCTTTCTCGTCTGGTGCAACATGGCCATGCACACGGCCGTGGGCACGGCCTCGGCCATCGGCTTTCCCATCGCCCTGGCCGGGACCCTCGGCTACGTCATTAACGGCCTCGGCGTGGCCAGCGTTCCCTCTTTGTCCCTGGGCTTTATCAACCTGCCGGCCCTGCTCGGCATCGTCTCGGTCAGCGTCCTGACGGCCCCTTACGGGGCAAAGCTCGCCCACAGTCTCCCCGTGCCCTCGCTCAAGCGCGTCTTCGCCTTCTTCCTCCTCGTCACGGCCACCAAAATGCTGTGGAGCATGTTTTAAACCGCCGCTTTCCAGGAAACCACCATGTTGCAGCCTTTGCTTGGCCTTTGCGCCATCTTGCTCGTCGCCGGCCTTTTAAGCGAACGTCGGGGCCGCATCCCTTGGCGCATGTGCGTCGGCGGGCTGACCCTGCAGTTTGTGCTGGCCGCGCTCATGCTCAAGGCCCCGTTTTTGCGCGGCGTCTTCATGGCCCTTAATGCCGTGGTGGCGGCCATGGACGAAGCCACGCGCGCCGGCACGGCCTTCGTCTTCGGCTTCGTCGGCGGCGGTCCGGCCCCCTACGCCGTCACCGATCCGGGCTCGGCCTTCATCCTGGGGTTCCAGGCCTTGCCGCTGGTCATCGTCATCGCCGCCCTGGCCTCGCTGCTCTATTATTGGCGTGTCCTGCCCTATGTGGTGCGGGGCTTTTCGCTTATTCTCGAACGGGCCATGGGCATCGGCGGCGTGCTTGGCGTCGGGGCCGGAGGCTGCATCTTCCTTGGCATGATCGAAGCGCCGCTTCTCATCCGCCCCTACATGGAGCGCATCACCCGCAGCGAACTCTTCGCCATGATGGCTACGGGCATGTCCTGCATCGCCGGCACCATGCTCATGCTCTACGCCACGGTTTTAAAAGGCATCATCCCCGACGCCCTGGGGCATATCCTCACCGCCTCGGTCATCCACGCCCCGGCGGCCCTGCTCATCGCCGGGCTGATGCTGCCGGAAACCCAGGAACCGACCCTTGGCCGCACGATTCCCCAGTCCCCGGCCTCGGGCAGCATGGACGCCGTGGTTTCGGGCACGGCCGACGGACTCAAGCTTTTTTGGAGCATCATCGCCACGCTGCTGGTCTTCGTGGCCCTGGTGAAGCTGGCCAACATCCTGCTCGGCGCGCTGCCTGACGCGGCCGGCGCGCCGCTCACCCTGGAGCGGATGCTTGGCCTGGTCATGGCTCCGGCCGCCTGGCTCATCGGCGTGCCCTGGGCCGAGGCAGCCACGGCCGGCTCGCTTCTGGGCACCAAAATCGTGCTCAACGAATTTATTGCTTTCATCGACATGGCCAAGCTGCCGCCCCAGGCGCTGTCCGAACATGCCCGGCTCATCCTGACCTATGCCATGTGCAGCTTCGCCAATTGCGGTTCGGTGGGGATTTTGCTGGCCGGCCTGACGGCGATTTGCCCGTCGCGCAAGGCCGAGATCACGGCCCTGGGCGGCCGGGCGCTTGTTGGCGGGGTCCTGGCCTCGCTGTCGACCGGCGCGGTGGTGGGGATTCTGGCGTCGTTCTAGGACCGGTCAGTCCTCGCGAGGGACGCGGCGGCGGGCATCAACGGTCTTTGTCGTCCTCCGAATGGGCCGGAGAGGGAGCCGCCCCGCCCTTTTCGGCCACATGCAGCCCCACCAGCCGGGCCATGAAAAAGACCAGATAGAACTGGCCCAGAAGCCCTTCGAGCACGGCCAGGGTACGGGCCAGGGGGGAAAGGGGAATTATGTCGCCGTAGCCCGTGGTGAGAAGCGTCACATAGCTGAAAAAAAACAGCAGGCTCTCCCGCTTGTGCTCGGGCAGATCCCGACCGTGGACCGTAAAATCGAAGGAGGTCGGGTCGAATTGGCCAAGCAGGGCATAGAGCGAAAACCACATCGTGCCCAAAAAAAGATAGACGCATAGCCCGCCCAGCACGGTATCAAGATCCACCCGGCGCTGTCGCGACAGATAGTCGATCATTTCCACGGTGGTCAGCAAGATGACCGTCGCGCCGATAAGACTCACCGCCACATCAAGATACCAGTCTGCCGACAGGCTGTACTTCAAGATGACGGCCACGCCGCACAACCCGGCCAGCACGCAGTTGACGCGGTGCAGCCGCGACTTGCGGGCTACCCGCAGGGCCGCCAGCAGGATGCCCAGAAAAAGCAGATCCTGAATGATTAACGCCGGCCTGCCGACCAGAAACGGCGAAGCCACAAGCTGCAGCAGCAAGACGCCAACCAGCCAGTGGAACTGTTTGCCCGTGGTGGGCAACACCGTGGCGATGTGGGGCGTGACGGTGGGCATGGAACGCTCCTTTTCCGACAGCTGTCGTTGCAGTTGAGTCCCGCCCGACGTTGTTCAATCGCCAAGAGCGCCGTAAACCAATCCCGGCAAGGACTCTGGACGCTAACGGGGTCTTGGGCCGGACACAAGCGTCACACCAGAGCCGCGCCGCTGAGCAGCATGACAAAGCGCTTGTAGAGTTCGAGATCGAAAGAACCGGCCATCTCGTGGCGCATGATGTGCAAGGCCTCGAAGGGCGTGACTGCGTCGGCGTAACAACGCCGGGAGGTCAGAGCGTCGTAGACGTCGGCCAGGGACACGGCCCGGGCGTGCACCGGAATGGCCTCGCCGGAGAGCCCGGCCGGATAGCCCCGGCCGTCGAGCTTTTCGTGGTGCATAAGGATGCACTCCTGAGCCAGACGCGACAGCCCAAGACCACGGCAAAGCCGCGCCCCAAGGACCGGATGCTCGCGCACGACGTCGAACTCCTCCCGGGAAAGCCGACCCGGCTTGGTCAAAATGGCCGCATCCACGGCTTCCTTGCCGGCGTCGTGAAGCAGCGCCCCCAGCCCGGCCTGGACAATGCTCCCCTGAGGCAGGCCCAGCGAACGCAGCAGATATACGGTGTACACAAAGACGTGCACACCGTGGCTGTAGACATCGTAGTCATGGGCCATCAGCGCCCCCATGCGGGCCAGGCCCGCCTCGGAGCACAGGAAAGCCACGCTGTCCCGGGCATAGCCGACAAACAGCCGGCCATGAACGTCGGAAGCGGCCTGGGGCAGGCGCTCGCGGATGAGATCGCGTACGATGTCGCAGCAGTTGTGATAGAAAACGGCGGCTTTCTCGGCGGTGGGCAGATGCGGCCCCAGAAGCGCCCCGGGCAGATGGCGGCGCATGTAACCCCGGTAGCGCTCGCGCTCGTCGCGGTGGATGTAGACCGTGCGCACGCCGTAATCGGTGAGCATCTCGCGGCGAAGCCCGGTGACCGCCTCGCCTACCCTGGAAAACAGGGTATGATTGTCGCCATGGCGCAAAAAGACCTGGAAATCCCCCGGCGCATGGGGGAAAAGATGGCCCACGGGAATGGGCTGGTATTCGCAGTCCGGCTCACTGTAAGGCGGGGGTGGAGGCGGCGACATCATGGGTTTGACTTTGTTAGAAATGCAGCAACATAAGCTGCTCTACGGCAACACCGGACACACTCCCAGGTCATTTTCCCTTTGAGATAACAAGCTTTTTTAAACATCAGCCGTATTTCCTGGCGTTGGGGTCCACTTTGCCCCCAGGCCTAGCAAAACCCGGACCCAAAGCGGAGGAAACCCCATGTGCGGACGATTCGCCCTGGCCGTGCCGCGCCGGCTCGTGGCTGAGGCCATGGGCGTGCCGGACCTGCCCGAGGTCCCGCCACGGCCGGAAATTTTTCCGGCCCAGCTCATTGAGGCCGTGTTCACGTCCCGGGAATCGGGCCGGCGCATGGCCGGGCTTTTTCGGTGGGGATTCGTGCCGGTTTTCCTGGCCGATGCGGCCAGCTCCCGGCCCATGATCAACGCCCGCAGCGAGACGGCCTTGACCTTGCCGTCGTTTCGCGCCGCCGCCCGCTACCGTCGCTGTCTGGTCCCAGCCAGCGGCTATTTCGAATGGCGCGGCGACGCCGGAGGACGCAAGACCCGATTTTTCCTGAGCATTCCGGGGCGGCCAGTGCTGGCCCTGGGCGCGATCTACGAGCGGGCCGTCACCGCCGCCGGCGAGGTCAAGGATACCGTCGCCATTCTCACCCGGCCGGCCGTCGGCGCGGCTGCCTCGGTGCACGACCGCATGCCGCTCATTGTCCCGCCGGCAGCCATGGCCGACTGGCTCGCCCCGGCCCGCTCGGCCCCGGCCGACGTCGCCCCCCTGCTCGCCCTGGAGCCGCCGCCGGGACTCGTCGCCAGCGCCGGCCCGGGGCAGCCCAGCCAACTCGTCCTGTAAAGGAGACACGACCGATCCGCCGGACAGGCGGCATCGGTCAGTCGTCATGCAATAGGGAGATGGCGGAGGCGGTCAGGAATCGGAAGCCGCAACGATTTCGAAGGGCGCGGTGAACCGAAAAACGCTGCCCTGCCCGGGAGCGCTTTCCACGGAGAGCGCTCCGCCCATGGCGGCGGCCAACTTGCTGGCGATGGCCAGCCCCAGGCCCGCGCCGCCATGGCGTCTGGTCTTGCTGCCGTCCACCTGACGGAAAGGTTCGAAGATGGATTCGATCTGGTCGGGGGCCAGGCCGATGCCGGCATCGTGCACGGCCAGGCTCACCAGGACCGTCGCCTTGCCGTCCCGGGTCGTGGCTTGGGAAGACAGGGCCTCGGCCACGATGTCGATGGTCCCGAGGTCGGTGAACTTGACCGCGTTGCTGACCAGAGCGGCCAGAATCTGGCGCAAGCCGCCGCCGTCGCCGACCACCAGCGCCGGCACGGAGGCCTCCACCCGCCACGCCAGGTGCAGGCCTTTTTGCATGGCCGCGCCGGCAAAGGAGGCCGCCACGCCATCGATCAGGTTGCCCAGGGAGAACGCCGCGCGTCGACTGGTCACGTCTCCGGCGTCCAATCGGGCGAAATCCAGGATGTTTTCCAACAATGCCGCCAGGGAGTAACCGGATTCCTTCAGGGTTTCGAGCAACTCCCGTTGTTGCGGGTCGGTCAGGGAGGCCGACAGCACCTCGGCCATGCCCAGGATGCCGTTTAGGGGCGTGCGAATTTCGTGGGACATGTTGTCCATGAATTCCCGCTTGAGGCGCTCGGCAGCCAGGGTCGCCTCCTCGGCCAGGCGGCGTTCGGTGACGTCCTCCATAAGCCAGATGGAACCGTCCTGGGGCCGGGCGGCATCAAGGACCTGGCCGATGATGCGGCACCAGAATTCCGTGCCGTCGTGACGTCGCATCACGCGCACCACATCCACCCGCTCTCCCCGCCCAAGCGCCGGATAGCACTCCCGGCCAAAGGCCTCGAAGGATTCGGCATCGGGATAAAAAGCTGCGGTCGGCAACCCGATCACCTGTCCGGGTTCCAGAGCATAGAGTTGGTGGAACCGGGGGTTGGCCCGGCGCACGATGCGACCCGTGACAAAGGCGATGCCGATGGGGCTGTTTTCAAAGATGCAGTTAAGGCTTTTGTGGGATTCTTCCAGAGCTTTCTCGGCCCTAAGGCGCTCGGCGGCCTGGCGGCGGAGTTCCTCGTTGGTCCGGCGAAGCTCCTCTTCACGGTCGATGGCGTCGCGCTCCAGCACGGCCACGGTGCGACGGCTTTGGTCTTGGGCGGTCTTGATGGCGGTGATGTTGCGAGCGACGCAAAAAATCCCGTTTACGGAGCCGTCCGCGCCCAGAACCGGCGTCTTGAGCACTTGGAGCCAAACCGAGCGGTCGCCGTGCTCAACAACATATTCGAAGGTCTGGGAACGACGGGAGGCTAGTACAGCCATATCGGCCTGTCGATGCCGCCGGGCGCTCGACAAGGGAAAGGCCTCCTCGTCCGTGCGGCCCAACATCTCGTCGGAATCAATGCCGAAGAGCTCACAAAACGCACGATTGACGTAACGGTAGACCAGCCCGGCGTCCTTGTAGAAAAAGAGGTCCGCAGAAGCATCGGCCATAGCCCCGAATAGCGCCGGATCAGCCCGGGCGGCGACAGGATCCCACATCGCTTCAATCTATACCATCCTGGTTCGAAAGACCAGGGAGGAGCATCATTTCCCCAACGCTTTTCCGGGGCTGCGCTTCCGGCGACCATTGCCGGGCCAGCCAAAATGTGATTAGCTTCAGCCCACAGCACGCGGCCCCGTTATGGCCGCCCGGGAGAATTTCATGCGTAAATCCGCCGCCTCGGCGTTTCTTGCCTTGTCGATTTGCCTGTGTGCCCCTGTCGCCTTCGGGCAGCAACCGCCCGCCGCTCCCGCCAAGGACAATCCGGCATCCGCCCCAGCCAAGCCCGCGCCGGCTCCGGCCTCGTCGGCCCGTTCCGACGCTGCCGAAGCCCGCTACCGGGACTGGGTGGAGAAGGAACACGCCCAGGACGCGGCCGTGTTCGCCAAGGGAAAGACCAAGATCGAGGACAAGTACAAAGGCTACGTGCGCCCCAAGCACGACAAAAAAGACGCCAAGGCCGAACCGGCCACGCCGCCGGCCAAGGGCAATTGACGGAACGTCGCTGGCTTTAGGAAGCCGGCCTCTGCCGGCATAGGCTACTTAATTGACGTCGACAAAAAGAGCGCCTCGGGTGCTCTTTTTTTTGTCCGAGGAGGAGTGACCATGGGCAACATCATTTTCCGCTATCTTGAATATTGCAAGTATGAAAAAGGAGTAAGCGACAACACGCTGAAGGCCTATAAATGCGATATAACCATCCTTAAGAAGTATCTCAAAGGAACACATGACACAGACCTAATTCATACCAACAAGGAACATATTAAAAAGTACTTTGCGTCGCTGCAAACAGACAACAAACCGAAGACGATAAAGCGCAAGCTAATATCGATACGATTATTTTTTAAGTATTTAAAAGAAGAAAAATTTATAAAAACATCCCCCATGCAAAATCTGACGATTCTAACAAAACGAGAAAAGACGCTTCCTCGGGTAATCACAAAGACAGATCTTAATAAACTCATGGAATTCATGCACAACAAAAGGAACAACTCCGGAAAACAATCTCAAAAATACAAGATATTTATTCGAGATCTATGCATTATAGAACTCTTGTTCTCAACTGGCATGAGGGTATCAGAAATATCAAATCTAAAAAATGATCAAATAAGCATAGACAACGAAGTAATCCACTTAACAGGTAAAGGCAACAAAGACCGAAGAATACCAATATGCGGAGACGCAACCATAAATGTCATAAATGAATATATAAACATTCACTATATCGAAACAGAACCCGGCATTTTCTTCTTTAAAAACAGAGATGGAAACAGACTATCAGAGCAATCAATTCGAAATGTGACAAAAAAATACATGAAAAAATCGTTTATATCGACAAATATTACGCCACACATGTTTCGGCATACTGTCGCGACAATGCTTTTAGAGAACGGCGCGGACATTCGCTTCATCCAGTATTTCCTTGGACACAGTTCCATCACGACGACACAGATCTATGCCCACGTCAGCGAAGAAGCCCAAAGGCGGGTTGTTGCTCGTTGCCACCCCAGGGGAGGCTTTGCAGGATAACTAGGAATTATACATGGACAATAATTCTACAGGACAAACATTTGCCTCTGTCTCTTGGCTAACCAACCACTACCTCGCCAAATCCCCGCAATTGTCTAAATATATAGCAACACTTCCGATTAATTCCGGGGATAGCGTTCTTGACTTGGGTTGTGGCATCGGGACATATATGGACTCTTATTTAAAAATGGTAGGCAAACATGGAAAGGTTGTAGGAGTTGACCATGACCGCAATTGCCTCACAAAAGCACAAGAAATACTAACGAAGGGGGTATTCAGTAATTGGGAATTAAGGGAAGGTGACATAATAAAAGACCTTTCTATCGTTTGCGATTTCGACAAGATTATACTATTTAATTGCTTGTCGTATTTTAAAAGCCCGGAAAAAATTATTGAGCAAATATATAGCAAGATGTCAAAGCATTCCGTTCTGATAGTAAAAGACTTTGACATGACAACATCGTCCTACAATCCAATCGACAAGCGACTACATGGATCACTGATAGAATCAGTAAAAAAAGCGACATACTCACAGAAAAACAATTCGATAAACAAGCTGTTTGGCTGTTCACTTCATAGAATTGCCAGGAAAATTTCAAGAGATAAACACCAAAGCGGTCTTTGGTCCTATATTTTTACCTACCCATTCTCACAAAACCAAGTTGATTTCATGAAAAATGCTTTTAAAAATTCCATTGAAATTGCACACGACTTCTGCGACGAAGAGACTTATATCTATATCAACAATGCTTTTATCTCTGACAATGCATTTTTCTACGAGTGTGAACACTCAGTCTTTGTTGAAAATGAACATGTCGTCATGCTGACTGCATGACGGCTGTGTTTCTAACAAATAGCTTAGTTTTTCGATAAAAAGGTATTGCCTCTCTTGCAAAAGGGGCTGCTGTTGTTTTTTTAAATAGTCGCGACAAAAGTGCAATAAATATTGACACAGGGTTAAAAGCACCATTAATCCAAGCGGTAGCAGTGACCCCTATTTGGGCAACGTCAATCAAAAAAGACGAATCAATATTGTGTATTTTCCTTGTAAATAGAGATTTTGCGATCAGTTCTAAGTTTTTATCACTGAAAGGGTTTTCGAAAATTGTTTGCTTCTTCAAAACATGTATATCCGAAGACGCTTCAATGCATTTATGGTATTTGTCAGCAAAACGGGACCACGCCCCGTCTCCGTTTCTTATAGTTTGAATATCGTAAGGGCTTATCGACAATAGTTTCTCAACAATATTTTCACCCAATTGCCAGGTGATGAAGTGCAAAAAGATGCCAGGAGAATAAAGTATGGCGAGCACGCTTTTTGGATGCTCTGCTGAGCCAACGTTTATTTCGCCGTAATTATAACCTATGTTTTGAGTAGAAACGGTTATTACAGGTGCATACTTCTTGTAACAGTATTGTTGCCAGGCTATATAATATGAATAATACAGGCATGACGCAAAGTCAGGCGCTGTTTGATTGTTGTCTACCATCCTATAGAATTCGATGGACCCTATGTATTTATTTGCTGAGTAAAATTTTTTTGTAAAATCTATAATTTTTCCCAAGCACTCTTTATGCTGTGCCCCGTCAAGGAGACATAATCGTTTGTGCAAGAATGTGTCGTGGCCAATGTCGTATTTAGAAGAGTCTCGTAAAAAAAAGTTACTATCCTCTGACATTTTGATTATTTGTCGCAAGTAGATGTCTGTCTTTAACTCTCGATAATCTTTTAATGCGTATGAAATTCCTTTTTCAAGCATTCCTCGTGACGTCGGGGCTCCCCATCCACAGAAGCTAACAAAGCCCATTTCGATCATTTGACGAAAAGACGTGCTTGTGACAACGCTTTCGACAACAACTTTGTTTCTATTATTAGCAAAAGCTAAGACATTTTCGATAGGTATTAGTATGCGATCAAAATACAGACTCAACAATTTCAAGTTTCTGATGTGATAAAGCTTTTCCTTCTCTGGGCATAGCTTGTCGCATTGAGACGAGTCAAGATAATAGGGCGTCATGTGACTTAGCTCATTGTAGAGCGCACATCGTTCGTTCCTTGCTAATCCAACTATGCCCTGTTGCATTGTGATAATTCCTAGTTATCCTGCAAAATCAACAACAAATATTTATATATTAAACAAATTATCATATGTCAACATTATAAAACCGAAAAACATATACGCCTCTATCCCCGACACAGCGCCTCGGCCATAACGCCGGCCACTTCGCCCAATTCCTCGCATACCGGTATTCCGGCCCGGGCCAGACAGGCCAGCTTGGCCGCCACGCCGCCAGGCCGCTCCAGAAGCGCCCCGGCATGGCCCAAGGTGCGGCCCGGCGGCGCGCTCACGCCGGCCACGAAGGCCGCCACCGGCTTGGGATAACTCGTGCGAGCCACGTATTCGGCCAAATCCTCCTCGGCCGTGCCCCCCACTTCGCCGATGACCATCACCGCCCGTACCCGGGCGTCGTCGCGCACCATTTCGCACAGCTCCACGAACCCCGCCCCGCCAAACGGATCGCCGCCCATGCCGGCGGCCACGGCCTGGCCGATGCCCGCCGCCGACAGCCGTGAGGCCACCTCGTAGGTCAGCGTGCCGCTGCGGGAAAAAATCGCCACCGGGCCGGGCGTGAAAGGTTCGGTGGGCATGATGCCGGCTGAAAACCACTGTCCCGGCAAAATGAGCCCGGGCGTGTTGGGGCCGATCAGCGTCGCTTGCCGTCCGGCCAGAACGGCGCGAACAGCCAGCATGTCGCGCTGGGGAATGCCGTCGGTGATGCATACGATGCGCGCTACGCCGGCCGCAGCCGCTTCCTCGATGGCGTCGGCCGCGCCGGCGGCCGGCACGAAGATGACGGAGAGCGCGATGTCGTGGCGGGCCACAGCCTCGGCCACGGTGTCGTAGACCGGCAGCCCGTCCACTTCCGCCCCACCCCGAAACGGCGTCACCCCGGCCACCACCGACGTGCCGTAGGCCCGCATGCGCCGGGCATGAGCCCGGCCGGCCCGACCGGTCAGCCCCTGGATCAGCACGCCGCTGTCCGGGCCGAGATCAAGCAGGCTCGGCGCCGACGGCCTGGAGCCGCACGGATGGCTCCGCCGCCGTCTGGCCTCGCCTGCCGTCGGCGACGGGCAGGCCCCGGACAGGGCGTCCACGGACCTGATCTGCCCCGGAGCCACGGCTTCGGCCAGCATGACCACGGCCTGGTCCATGTCCTCGGCCACTCGCACCCGGTTCCCCGACATGGCGCGCAGCCGCTCCATGCCGGCCTTGGCCCCGTTGCCGGCGAACCGCACCACCACCGGCCGGCCGTCTTCTCCGGCCAGGGCGCAGGCCATGGCCTCGGCCACGTCGGCGCAGGACAGGATGCCGCCGTACATGTTGACGCAGCAAGCCTCCACGGCGGGATCGGCGAAAAGGAGATCAAAGGCGGCGCGCAAGCGCGCAGCGTCGGCCGTACCGCCGAAATCGAGAAAATTGGCCGCCGGCAGGCCGGCCGCCTCCAGGGCGTCCATGGTGGCCATGGCCAGGCCCGCGCCATTGGCCACCAGCCCCACCCGACCAGGCAGACTGACGAAGGACAGCCGGTGTTCGACAGCCCGGCCCTCGGCCGGGGTGGCGAAGCGCTCGTCGCGGTAGCGGGCCAGGGCCGGGCGCAGAGCGACCGCGTTGTCGTCGATGGTCACCTTGGCGTCCAGGGCCACGAAACGCTCCCCGGCGCAGCAGGCCAGAGGATTGATCTCGGCCAGAAGCAGCCCGTTGTCGGCCACGGCCCCGAAAAGTCGGGACAGCAGGGTTTCGAAGGGCGCGTAGGCCTCGGCGGGCAGTCGCAGATGGAAAAACGCCGCCCGGGCCGCGAAGGGCGGACAGACAAGGCTTGGCGGCACGTCGATGACGAGGAGCTCCTCCGTGCCGGCCAGGGTTTCCACGTCCACCCCGCCCTGCCGGCCGATGGTGAGGCAAAAGCCCTTGCGCTGCCGGGAGACGCCTAGGGACAGGTAAAAGGCGCGCTCATGGGGCACGGCCGCCTCCAGGCGCAAAAAAGGCGGCCTGACGCCGCCAAAGGTTCTGGAAAAAAGGCTCCGGGCCGCTTCGGGAAGCGCTGCGGCGTCGGCCACGGGCAACACGCCCCCGGCCTTGCCCCGGCCGCCGCCGAGGATCTGGGCTTTCAGGAAATACGGTCCGGGAAAGGGCGGCGTGGCCGTCCCGGCGTCGTCCGGTTCCAGGGCGACGCCGGGGGGCGCGGCGATGGCGGCTTCGGCCAGCAGTTCCTTGCCGGCGTGTTCGGTCAGCAACATGGCCCAGGCTCCTTGCGGGTTGGCGGGGCGGTTTTGGCGATGTTCCTTCTTGCCCGGTTTCGCGCCAAAACGCCAGCCTTCGGAGCAGAAAGCCGGCTAGTCCTCGGTCATGATTTCGGTGATGTCCATACGCGCGGCCTGGATGTCGTCGCCGTCGTCCGGGTCCGGCAGGGCAATGGGTTCGCCCAGACGCTTTTTCGCCTCCTGGTAGCCGAGATTGAGGGCCTTGATGTTGGCCTCGCGGATCTTCGCCGGCAACGATTCCTTGAGGCTTTTGCGCATGGCCTCGATGCGGGCAAACGGCAGCAGATAGGCCACCGCGCCAAGGGCCACCACGTTGGTGGCCTGGGGCACGCCCACCTTCTCCCGGGCCAGGCGCGTAAAGGGCA
>JAEZEM010000154.1 GCA_023417745.1 Pseudomonadota bacterium | reverse complement strand
CCCGGCAAAATGAGCGCGTCCAGGTCGGCCACGCTGACCTCGGCCGCGTCGGCAACCGGCCCCCGGGCGATGCGGGCGGCCTCGACCCGGACATTGCGCTTTTCACCCATGGGCTTTTTGGCTCCATGGTCCATGGCCTCGACGGTCATTTCCGGAGCCAGGCACACGACCTGGGCCCCGGCCTTGTTCAAATAGAGCAGGGTCAGGGTGGCCTCGTGGATCTCCGAACCGTCCAGAACGCCGCAACCGGACAGCAGTACGCCGATTGTCGCCATGTTCCCCTCCATCAGGCTTTAATATAGCCCCCGGGCAAGGCGGACTTTGGAAAAGCTATCCTGTGCCCTGCCCGGCGTCAAATCGTTCCATGCCCGTGTCCCGAAGCTCGCAGGATTCGGCAATAACGTCGCGACGATCCCTTCAGTCAGCGCTTGGCGTGACTGCCGCCGGGGCGTTGCCTTTGGCGCAAAAACAGCGCACAAGAGCGCATGTCCAAGCGTATGGCCGCCGCAGTCTCACCCTCTCCTCTCATCATATCCGACACCACCCTGCGCGACGGCGCGCAGATGCCCGGCGTGCATTTTTCCATCGACGACAAGGTCGCCATCGCCCGCGCCCTGGAAGCGGCCGGAGTGGACGTCATCGAGGCCGGTTTCCCGGCCGGCGGGGCCGGTGAAATCGAGGCCGTGCGGCAAGTGGCCGCCGCCACCACGCGACCGCTTGTCATGGCCCTTTGCCGGGCCGTTAACGCCGACGTCGACGCCGCCTGGGAAGCCCTGAGCGACGCGCCCCCTAAGCGGCGCGGGGTCGGCGTCTTTTTGGCCACCAGTCCGCTCCACCGTCGCCACAAGCTCGGCAAGACCAAGGCCCAGTGTCTGGCCATGATCGCTTCGTCCGTGGCTTACGCCCGCGAGCGCTTTGCCCGGGTCACCTTTGGTTGCGAGGACGGCAGCCGCACCGAGCCGGCGTTTTTGCGCGAGGCGTATAGCGCCGCCATGGACGCCGGGGCCACGGGCATCGGCTTTCCCGACACCGTGGGCGTGTTGACGCCCGAAATCGCGCGCCGCCGCATCGCCATGCTCGTCCGTCTGGCCCATCCGCGCGGGGTCAAGGTGCGGGCGCATTTCCACAACGATCTTGGCCTTGCCACGGCCAACACCCTGGCCGCCATCGCCGCCGGGGCCGACATCGTCCACCTGACCGTGGGCGGCATCGGCGAACGAGCCGGCAACGCCGCCCTGGAAGAGACGGTCATGGCCCTGACGCTGCATCCCGGCCAGTACTGTCGCACGATAAATGTGGACACGACCAGACTTACGGCCCTGTGCCGGCTGGTGGCCGAGCGCGCCGGCTTCACCTTGCCGCCCAACAAGGCCGTGACCGGCGTCAACGTCTTTGCCACCGCCGCCGGGGTGCATCAGGATGGTCTGCTCAAGCACCCGGACACCTATCTGCCCTTTCGGCCGGAGCTGGTCGGGGCCGAAGGCATCCGGCTGCCGCTGTCGCCGCTGTCCGGCAAGGCCGCCCTGGCCCTGCGCTATGCCGAATTGGGCATTGATCTTACCGCTGACGAACTTTCCCGGGCCAGCCGGCTGGTCAAGGACGCCGACAAGGCCGCCTGGCGCGACCAGGAAGGCCTGCTGCGCCGGGCCGCCGCCGCTGTCCGGCCGGACGGGGCGGCATGATCGGCCTCAGCTTCGCCGCCGCCTTGGCGCTGGCCTTGCTCCATCTTTACGTGCGCCTGCTCTCGCCCATCCTGTCCGCGCCGCGAAGCCCCTGGCTTTCGGCGGCCGGCGGCGCGGCCGTGGCCTACGTTTTCGTCCATGTGTTTCCCGGATTGTGCGCCGGTCAGGAAACCGTCGCCCGGGCCGGCTGGGCCTGGGTGGGGCTCCTGGACCGCCACGTCTTTCTCCTCGCCCTGGCTGGCCTACTCGTCTTCTACGCCCTGGAGCGGACAGCCCTGCTGGCCCGTGGCGGTCGTGACGGCCCACGCCTGGGTCCGTCCCAGGGCGTTTTTCGCCTGCATCTCACGTCCTTTGCCCTGTACAATTTTCTGATCGGCTATCTGCTGGTCAACCGGGTCGTGCCCGGCCCCTTGAGCCTTGTGACCTATGCCGTGGCCATGGCCCTGCACATGGCCGCCAACGATTATGGCCTGCGCCGCCACTTCACCGACAGCTACCGCCACCTGGGCCGCCTGGTCTTGGCCGGCGCGGTGCTGGCCGGCTGGGGTTTGGGCGCGCTGTTCCAGGTCCACGAAGCCGTGCTGGCCCTGCTCTTTGCCTTTCTGGCCGGCGGCGTGGTCATGAACACCATGAAGGACGAACTGCCCCTGGACGGTTCCGGCAACGCCCCGGCCTTTGGCCTGGGGGCCGTGGCCTACGCCGCCCTGCTGCTTGCCGTATGAATACGACCACCTCCTCCTCCCAGGGCCAAGGCCCGTTTTTCGGCCGCCACGTCTGGACGCTCTACCGCTTCCTCGCCCCCTACCGCGCCGCCCTGGGCCTGGGCCTGGGCCTCAACGTCCTGGCCCGAGCCTGCGACCTGCTCCCCCTGGCCCTGGCCGGCAAGGTCATCGACGCCGCCACCTCGGGCGTCACCGGCGCGGGGACCTATGCCCTCTACGGCCTGGCCGTGCTGCTGGCCTTCGTTTTCCTGGCCGTCTTCCAGAGCGGCTCGGACTACGCCCTGGCCGCCATCGCCCAGAACGTGCGCCACGACCTGCGCCTGGCCCTCTACGGCCGACTCCAGACCCTGGACCCGGCCTTTTTCGAGGATAGGCAAACCGGCGACATCATGTCCGTGGTGGTCGGCGACGTGGACACCCTGGAGAGCTTTCTCACCGACGCCAGCACCTCCATCATCCGGGTGGTGGTCACGTTTCTGGGCATCTACGGCTATCTCTTCTTCCTGGAATGGCGGCTGGCCCTGCTGCTGTTTGTCCCCTTGCCCCTGGCCGTCTTTGCCGTGCGCCGGTTCGTCACCCGGGTGCAGCCGCGCTACCGGGCCGCCCGCAAGGCGGTGGGGGCCATTGCCGGGATGCTCGAAAACAACATCACCGGCATGGGCGTCATCCAGGCCTACACTGCCGAAGACCGGCTCCATGCCGCCGTGGCCGCCCGTTCGGCCGCCTACCGCGACGAGGCCGTGGCCGCCGAGGGCGAGCGGGCCAAGTTTCTGCCGGCGCTCTATGCCGTGGCCGGCGTGTCCTTTGCGGCGGTCTTTGCCGGCGGCGGCTGGCTGGTGGCCTCGGGTTCCGGTCCGACGGTCGGCGACTACACCACGTTCACGCTGTTCGCCGCCCGACTGGTACTGCCGCTTTTTGTCTTTGGGATGCTCATCAACCAGATTCAGCGCTCGGAAGCCGCCGCCGCGCGCATCGCCGAACTGCTGGCCACCGAACCCCGGGTGGCCGACCGGCCGGACGCCGTGCCGTTGGCCGCGCGCCCCGAGGAAATCCGCTTCGACAACGTCCGCTTCGCCTATCCCGGCCGCGAGCCGGTCATCCACGGCGTGAGCTTTGCCGTCGGCCTTGGCCAGTCGGTAGGCGTGGTCGGGCCGACCGGAGCCGGCAAATCCACCCTGGTCAAGCTGCTGCTGCGCTACTACGAACCGACCAGCGGCCAGATCAGCGTCAACGGCGCGCCCTTGTCATCACTGACCCTGGCCAGCTATCGCGGCCGGCTTGGCTATGTGTCCCAGGACGCGTTCCTGTTTCACGGCACGGCGGCGGAAAACATCCTGCTGGGCGATCCGGCCGCCGATCTGGCCGCCGTGCGCCGGGCCGCCGCCATGGCCGGCATCGACGAGCGCATCATGCACCTGCCCGAAGGCTACGACACGGTCATCGGCGAGCGCGGCCTGAAGCTCTCGGGCGGCGAACGCCAGCGCGTGTCCCTGGCCCGGGCCATCCTGCGCGATCCGGCCATCCTTATTCTCGACGAGGCCACCTCGGCCGTGGACACCCGCACCGAGGCGCTCATCCAGCAAAACCTCCACGCCCTGCGGCAAGGCCGCCTCACCCTGGCCGTGGCCCATCGCCTGTCCACGGTGCGCCAGTGCGACCTCATTTTGGTCGTGGTCGACGGCTGCGTGGTGGAACGCGGCGACCATGAGGCGCTGCTGGCCACAGGCGGGGTCTACGCCGGCATGTGGGCCGTGCAAAGCGGGGCCGAGGCCACGCCGTGAGCTTTGATTCGACCACGACCACTGTCCTGGACCTGGTGGCCGCCCATCCGGCCGTGGAAGCCGTGTTTCGGCGCTACGACGCCAAGGCCGGCTGCTGCATCCTGTGCGAGGCCCTCTTTGAAACCATCGCCGAGCTGGCCGCCCAGCGCGGACTTGACGCCACGGCCCTGACGCATGATCTTTTCCGGGCCATCGACACGGAGAACCCATGAGCATTGAACTGGTCAAGACCGTCAAAGCCGCCGGCTGAGCGGCCAAGATCGCCCCAGGGGACCTGGAGGCCGTCTTGCGGGGGCTTCCCCATATATCCGATCCGCGTTTGCTCACCGGCCAGGGAGTCAACGAGGACGCCGCTGTGGTGCGCCTTCCCGACGGCCGGGGGCTGGTGCAGACGGTGGATTTCTTCACGCCCATCGTCAACGATCCGTTTCTCTTCGGCCGCATCGCGGCGGTCAACGCCCTGTCCGACGTCTACGCCATGGGCGGCACGC
>JAEZEM010000032.1 GCA_023417745.1 Pseudomonadota bacterium | reverse complement strand
TCGTCAGCGACAAGTACGACTTCAAGGACGGCCTGTTTAGCGGCTACGACGCCGAAAAGCGGGCCTACGACAAGTCGAGCTGGTCCTTTGTCCGCGACGACGCCGGCCAGATCAAGAAAGACCCGACCCTGCGCGATCCGCGTTGCGTTTTCCAGATCCTCAAAGCCCACTACGACCGTTACGACATGAAGACGGTCTCGTCCGTCACCGGCACGCCGGTGGCCGATCTGCAGAAGGTCTACCAGACCTACGCCGCCACGGGCAAACCCGAGAAGTCCGGCACCATGCTCTACGCCATGGGCCAGACCCAGCACACCGTGGGCGTGCAGAACATCCGGGCCATGTCCATCATCCAGCTGCTTCTGGGCAACATGGGCGTGGCCGGCGGCGGCATCAACGCCCTGCGCGGCGAGGCCAACGTCCAGGGTTCCACCGACCAGGGCCTGCTCTTCCACATCCTGCCCGGCTACATCCCCACCCCCACGGCGGCGATGCAGACCCTGGCCGACTACAACGAGAAGAATACCCCGGTGACCAAGGACCCCCAGAGCGCCAACTGGTGGGGCAACCGGCCCAAGTACATGGCAAGCTTCATCAAGTCCATGTACCCCGAGCAGGACCTCGACACCGGCTACAGCTACCTGCCCAAGCTCGAACCGGGCAAGGACTACTCCTGGCTGTCGCTTTTCGACGCCATGTACGGCGGGGCCTTCAAGGGCTTTTTCGCCTGGGGCCAGAATCCGGCCGCCAGCACGGCCAACGCCAACAAGACCCGTGAGGCCATGACCAAGCTCGACTGGATGGTCACGGTCAACATGTTCGAGACGGAAACCGGTTCCTTCTGGAAGGGGCCGGGCATGGACCCCAAGAAGGTCAAGACCGAGGTCTTCTACCTGCCCTGCGCCGTGTCCTTTGAAAAGGAAGGCTCCATCTCCAACTCCGGCCGCTGGATGCAGTGGCGCTATCCGGCCCAGGCTCCCCAGGGCGACTCCAAGCCCGACGGCGACATCATCTACGAACTCTTCGAGAAGATTCGCGGTCTCTACGCCAAGGAAGGCGGGGCCTACCCCGACCCCATCAAGAATCTCAACTGGGACGTGGCCACCAACCACGCCTTTGATCCGCACAAGGTCGCCAAACGCATCAACGGTTACTTCCTCAAGGAAAAGACCCTGAAGGTGGGCGACGCGGACAAGACCTTCAAGCCCGGTGATCCGGTGCCGGCCTTTGCCCTGCTGCAGACCGACGGTTCGACCTGCTCAGGCACCTGGGTCTACTGCGGTTCCTACACCGACAAGAACATGGCCGCCCGTCGCGACAAGACGCAGACCGCCATGCAGGCCAAGATCGGCCTCTATCCGGGCTGGACCTGGGCCTGGCCGGTCAACCGCCGGGTGCTTTACAACCGCGCCTCGGTGGACCCGCAGGGCAAGCCCTATCAGCCGGAAAAGGCGGTCATCGCCTGGGAAGACGGCAAGTGGGTGGGCGACGTGCCCGACGGTCCCTGGCCGCCCATGGCGGATCAGAAGGGCGGCAAGTCGCCGTTTATCATGACCACCGAGGGCATGGGCCTCATCTTCGGCCCGGGCCGTAACGACGGGCCGCTGCCCGAACACTACGAACCCCTGGAATGCCCGGTGGGCGACAACCCGTTCTCCAAGCAGCTGCATAACCCCACGGCGCTCAAGTTCACCGGCCCGACCGAAGTGCACGCTTCCTGCGACCCGCGCTTCCCGTTCGTGTGCTCCACCTACCGGGTCACCGAACACTGGCAGACCGGCGTCATGACCCGCAACTCCCCCTGGCTGCTTGAGGCCGAACCGCAGATGTTCTGCGAGATGAGCCCCGAGCTGGCCAAGATGCGCGGCATCGCCAACGGCGAGAAGGTGATCCTCGAAAGCACTCGCGGCTCGCTGTGGGCCAAGGCCATCGTCACCGAGCGCATCACGCCCTTTACCGTGCTCGGCCAGACCATCCATCAGGTGGGCATCCCCTGGCACTACGGCTGGACCTGGCCCAAGCACGGCGGCGATTCGGCCAACATCCTGTGTCCCTCGGTCGGCGACCCCAATACGGGCATCCCCGAGACCAAGGCCTTCATGGTCAACGTGCGCAAGGCCTAGGGTCACGGCTGCTGAACAGGGAATGACAACACAGTGATAACAGACCTGAGTGACTGTTTCTCCTTAAAAAATACTGGCGTATTTTTTAAGGGACGGCACGAGGGAGGACCGACGCCATGACTGGAAAGAGCTTCTTTGTCGACCTGTCGCGCTGCACCGGCTGCCGGGGCTGCCAGATCGCCTGCAAACAGTGGAAGAACAAACCCGTGGAAGCCACGGAAAACACCGGTTCCCACCAGAATCCGCCGGATTTGTCCTGGCAGACGCTCAAGGTGGTGCGTTTTGCCGAGAAAACCATTGACGGCAAGTTCCAGTGGCTGTTCTTCCCGGACCAGTGCCGCCACTGCCTGGACGCGCCGTGCAAGATGGTGGGCGACTCCGAAGTGCCTGACGCCATCGTCCAGGACCTCGAGACCGGGGCCGTGGTCTTCACGGAAAAATGCAAGGGTTTGAACGCCGGCGGCGTGCGCGAGGCCTGTCCTTACGACATTCCCCGGGTCGATCCGGCCACCAGGCTCATGTACAAGTGCGACCTGTGCAACGACCGCATCCATGCCGGTTTGCTGCCCTCGTGCGTGAAGACCTGTCCGACAGGGACCATGAACTTCGGCGACCGCGACGAGATGCTGGCCCTGGCCAAGGACCGCCTGGCCCGGCTCAAGCCCAAGTTCCCCAAGGCTGAACTGGTGGACGCCGATTCGGTGCGGGTCATCTTCCTGACCCCGTTCCCGCCCAGCGCCTACTATAAATACGTCCAATTCGGAGACGCCGGCCCACGGCCCCTGAGCCGCAAGGCCTTCCTGGCCAAGGTCATGCGCCCGCTTCGGGCCTTCGGTTAGGTTCCCGCAACCGTCCGCTTCGGGAGGCCGCTGCCACGGCCTCCCGGATCGGCGGATTGCTTGCGTCGGGCCTGTGCGGGCAGGGCAGGGGGATACGCCTTCGTTGCCCGTCCCGGCTTCGTCGCTTTGGAAAAATCGGCTTGGCCACCCAGGCCAGGGGAGGCTCTCCCCAGTTGACCGACCCCGCCCCCTGTCTGCTATCAACCGCCATGCGCATCCCGATGATTGCAATCCGGACGAGGCGCTTTTGGGTTGTCGCCGTCCTTGTCGCTGTCCTTGTCGCCGCCGTGCTCCTGGTCGGTTGCTCGGGGCCGTCCTCGCCCAATGCCGGCTCGGCCGCCTCGCCGGGCGTCACCGGCAACACTGTGGTCGTGGGCTGTTCCCTGCCGCTCACCGGACACGCCAGCTACCTCGGCAAGCAAACCCTCTACGGCGCCCTGGCCTACTTAAACGCCGTCAACGAAGCCGGCGGCGTGGCCGGCCGGACCATCAAGCTCATCACCCTGGACGACGGCTACGATCCGCCGCGTTGCGTGGCCAACACCCAACAGCTCATCGTCGAGGATCAGGTCTTTTGCCTGTTCAGCTACGTCGGCACGCCCACCACGGCCAAGATTATCCCGCTTTTGGAGGAAGCCCGCGTGCCCCTTGTCGGCAGCTTCACCGGAGCCGACGCCCTGCGCTTTCCCTTCCGTCGCTACATCGTCAATATCCGCGCCTCCTACTATCAGGAGACCGCCGCCGCCGTGGAGCATCTCGTTAAGGATCTCGGCCTGGAGCGGGTGGGCGTCTTTTACCAGTATGACGCTTACGGCTTCGACGGCCTCAAGGGCACGGAGATGGCGCTCAAGGACCGGGGCTTGGCTCCTGTCGCTCGCGGTTCCTACATCCGGGGCTCCATGGACGTGGAGGAGGGCGTGGGCCGCATCCTGGAGGCCAAGCCCCAGGCCATCGTCATGATCGGGGCCTACGGCCCCTGCGCCAAAGCCATCAAGCTGGCCCGGGCCAGGGGCTACAAAGGGCTTTTCTACGCCGTGTCCTTTGTCGGAGCCGACGAGATCGCCCGCATCCTCGGTCCCGGCGACGACACGCCGCTGGTCATGTCCCAGGTGGTGCCGCCCCCTGACCTGCCTGAGGCGGCCTCGCTTCTCACCGGCGTCATGGACTACGCCCGGTTGCTGGCCCGCTCCTTTCCCGACGAGCGCCCCAACGTCGTCGGCCTGGAGGGCTTCATCAACGCCCGGGTGCTGGTGGAGGGGCTGCGGCGCTGCGGCCGGGAACTCACCCGGGAGCGGTTCCTGGACGCCATCGAATCCATCCAGGACTTTTCCGTGGGCATCGCCAGCCCCGTGAGCTACGGCAAGGATCGTCGCCAAGGCCTGGACCGGGTCTATTTCACCCGCTTCGACCGGGGCCGTTTCCACATGGTCACGGACTGGGCCGGCATCAAGGACGCCCTGGAAGCCGGGCGCGCCGTCAAGATCGTGCCCAACGGGCAGGACGGGCGCGAGGTTGCCCCGTCTGCGGCTCCGGGCAGCTAAACGTATGCCGTTGCCGTTTTTGCCCCAGCGCGTCAGCCTCAAGCTCAAGATGTTCGGCGGCACCATGGCCGTGGTGCTCCTGGTCAGCGCCGTCATCGCCATCCTGGCCCGCTGGATTCTGGTCACCAGCCTCAACCGCGAACTCGAACAGCGCGGCGTGGCCATCGGCCAGAGCATCGCCGAACGGGCCAGCGGGTTCATCCTCGACAAGGACCGGCCAAACCTCGTCAGCCTG
The DNA here is from genome assembly GCA_023417745.1 of Pseudomonadota bacterium. Lineage (GTDB taxonomy): Bacteria > Desulfobacterota > Desulfovibrionia > Desulfovibrionales > Desulfovibrionaceae > Solidesulfovibrio. The sequence goes on along the minus strand of JAEZEM010000032.1, from coordinate 800 downwards.
GTCTTTGACGCCGCCCAGCTCGGCGAACGCAAGGTTCTCGTCTCCTACATCTTTATCAGCGACAACGACGGCCGCATCCTGGCCAACACCTTCATCCGCCCCTTTCCGGCCGACCTTCGCGGCATCAACCCCCTGCCCGAGAACAAGGACTACAGCATCGATCTGGTCGATTTCGATCAGACCCAGGCCATTGACGTCGCCGTGCCCGTGCGCGAGGGCATCTACACCCTGGGCGCGGTCCATGTGGGCCTGTCCAAGACCCACATCGACTCCCTGGTCGGCAAGCTGCGCACCACTTTTTTAGGGTTTATTACGGCTGTCACCGTGGTCATGTTTCTCATCGTCCTGCGCCTGTCCAATGCCGTGGCCCGGCCGCTGTCGCGCCTGACCCAGGCCGCCGACGCCATCAGCCGGGGGAGCCTCGACGCCCCCGAGGCCATGCTGGGGCTGTCCGACGACGCCATCAAGCACTGCCAGGCCTATGCCGACACCGATCTGCCCTGCTGGCACTTCGACCAGAACCGGGGCGAGGGCGAACCCACGAGCCAGGCCGCCTCGCGCACCTGTCGGGAGTGCCGGTTCTACCGCAAGGAGGGCGGCGGCGACGAGGTGGCCCAGCTCGCCGAGTCCTTCAGCAACATGATCTGGAGCATCAGGCTCTACCGCCGCCGACTGCGCGAGTCCGAAGAAAAATACCGTTCGCTCTTCGACAGCAACCCCGACCCGGTCTTCGTGGTCGAGGCGGCCACCGGCCGCATCCTGGACGCCAACTCCCAGGCCGAGGCCGTCTACGGCTACGG
>JAEZEM010000447.1 GCA_023417745.1 Pseudomonadota bacterium | reverse complement strand
TGCGGGCCACGGCCACCGTCGCCCCGGGATGGGCCACGGCCACGGAGGCCCGAAACGCGTCCAAGGCGGCCATGGCCCCGGGATGCCGGGAGCCGTGGGCGGCCAGGATGATGCCGCAGGGCTGGGTCACGGGCGCGACTCCATGGCGGCGGCCAGGCCGGCCAGGGCGGAGACGGCCGTGGGCGCGGCAATAAGCGCAAACCACAGCCAGCCCGGCGGCGAGGCCAGGGACAGCCACAAGGGCGCGGCGGCGAGTTGCCCGGCCACGGCCGACCAGAGAAAAGCCAGGGCCGTGGCGGCCAGGCCCGCGCCCACAAAGCCCATGGCCGCCGCGCCGGCCACCAAGGGCAGGGCGATGACCGACTCGGCCGCGCCGACCAGGCGCATGATCTCGAATTCCTCGCGCCGTCGCAGCAAGGTCAGGCGCACGGTGTTGCCGACCACAAGGCCGACCAAGAGGGCCAGGATGGCCCCCAGCGGCAGCACGGCCTGGGAGCCGAGCAGCCCCAGGGAGCGGGCGGCGTCGATGGCGGCCGGGTTGTAGCGCACCTCGGCCACGCCATCCACGGCGGTCAAGCGCTCCAAGGTCTCCTTGGCGAAGGCGCCGTCGTGCTCCGGCGGGGCAAAACCCAGCAGCAGGGTGTAGGGCAGGGGATTGGCCGCCCCGGGCAGGAGCGGTTCGGCCGCGCCGCCAAGGCTGCCGCGCATGACGGCCATGGCCGCCTCGGGGGAAAACGCCTTGGCTTCGATGACCCCGGGCAGGGCGCGCATCCAGTCCATCTGCCGGGCGGTCAGGGCCGCGTCGGCCCCGGGCTTCCAGTAGACCTGAAAGCGCAGCACGCCCTGCCCCTTGGCCAGGGCGCCGTCCAGGCCGACCTGGGCCAGGGCGAGCAGGCCGCACAAAAACACCGTGGCGAAAACGCCCAGGATGACGCTTAGCGACGTGGACGGCCGGCGAAACAGATCGGCCAGGCCGGAGACAATGAGACGCGCCGTCATGGGGCTTGCTCCGGGCCGGCGGCCGCGTCGGCGTCGGCTTCGACGGCGGGCGCGGCGCGCTCCAGGCGGATGATCCGGGCGTCTGGGGCGGCGGCCACCAGGGCCTGGTTGTGGGTGGCCATGAGGATGGCCGTGCCGTGGGCGCTGAACTGGCGCAGGATGTCGAGCAGGCGCAGCGACAGGTCCCAGTCGAGATTGCCGGTGGGTTCGTCGGCCAGCATGAGCCGGGGGCCGGCCACCACGGCCCGGGCAATGGCCACCCGCTGCTGTTCGCCGCCGGCCAGCTCGGCGCAGGGCCGGTTGGCCAGCTCGGTCAGGCGCAGGGCGGTCAGGGCCGAGCGCACCCGGCGTTCGATGCGGGCGGCGGGCGTTCCGCGCACCACCAGCGGCAGGGCCACGTTGTCGGCCACGCTGCGCTCGGGCAGAATCTTGAAATCCTGAAACACCATGGCCACGTCGCGGCGCAGCTGGTGCAGTTTGGACGGCCGCAGCACGGCCAGATCGTGGCCGGCGGCCACGGCCCGGCCCTCCTGGAGCGGCAGCGAGCCGTGCAGGATGCGCAGCAAGGTGGATTTGCCCGCGCCGGACGGGCCGGTCAGGAAAGCGAAACCGCCCTTTTCCAGGGAAAAGGTCAGATCGCGCAATACCTCGCGCCGGCCGAAGCAGTGGCGCAGCCCCTGGACTTCGATCATGCCGGCGTGTCTCCGTTCTCCAGCAGCCGCCGGGCCATTTCCGCGCCAGCCTCGCCGCCGCCGGCCATGCGGGCCAGTTCGGCGGCCACGCCGTCGGCGTCCAGGCGCAGGCAGCGGGTGATGGTCTGGCCGTTCTCAACGGATTTTTGCACCTGAAAATGCCGGTCGGCCAGGCTGGCCAGCTGGGGCCAGTGGCTGATGAGCAGAATCTGCGAGGCGGCGGACAGCTTCTTGATGTGGCCGCCGACGCTGGACAGCGTCAGCCCGCCGATGCCGGCGTCGATCTCGTCGAAAATGAGCGTCGGCCCGTCCGGTTCCGCCGAAAGCGACATCAGCGCCAGCAGGAAGCGCGACAGTTCGCCGCCCGAGGCGATCTTGTCCAGCGGCTGGGGCGGCTGGCCGGGGTTGGGCCGCCACAGCACGCGCGCCCGGTCTTCGGTCAGCGGCTCTCCGTCGCAGGCCACGGGCGTGTAGGCGACAACCGGCGTGAAATCGAAAATGACCCGCACGTCCTTGGAAAAGCCCAGCCCGCGCAGGATGTCTTCCAGGGCGGCGGACAGCCGGGCGGCGGCCTCGCGCCTGGCCGCGCCCAGGGCGGCCAGGGCCTGGGCCAGGGCGGCCATGCCGGCGGCCTCGTCCCGGGCCAGCTGCTTGCGCTTGAGGCCGCAGTCGTCGAGAAAATCGAGGTTTTCCTTGATGTCGCGGCCCAGGTCCACGATCTCGGCCAGGGAGCGCTTGAGCTTGCGCCGCAGCGTGGCCAGCTCGAACAGGCGCTTTTCGATGCCTTCGCCGTCGTCGTCGGCCGCCTTGGCCGGCCGGCGGCGCAGGCGCACGGCCAGATCCTTGAGCAGGTGGCGGAAGGCGGCCACGGCCTCGGCGTCGGTGGTGAACTCCTCGTGGATTTCCCCGGCATGGAGCAGCTCGCGGTGCAGGTCGGCCAGGGCGTCGAGGACCGGCGGCTGGCGCTCGATGCACTCCAGGGAACGGGTGAGCGCCTGAGCGGCCTTGCGCGATTCGGCCAGGGCGGCCTTTCGGGCCACCAGTTCGTCCTCTTCGCCGGGCAGGGGATTCACCTTGGCGATCTCGGCGTGCTGAAATTCCAGGAACTGGCGTTTTTCTTCCAGCCCGGCCGCCTTGGCGTCGAGGTCGCGGATGGCGGCGGCCACCTCGCCCAGTTCTCGGGCCAGGCGGTTTTTTTCGGCCAAAAGCGCCGGATCGGGCAGGAAGCCGTCGAGGAGCGCGGCCTGGAAGGCGGGCTGCAAGAGCCTGCCCTGGCCGTGCTGGGAGACGTGGAGCAAAAGCTTCGGGCGCAGGGCGGCCAGGGTCTCCCGGGAGGCCAGGGCGTCGCCCACGTAGACGCGGCTGCGGCCGGTCTCGGCCACGAGTTCCCGGCGCAGAATGAGTTCCTCGTCGCCGAGCACAAACAGCGCCTCGACCACGGCCTTGTCCCGGCCGGCCCGCACGAGATCGGTGTGCATCTTTTCGCCGGTAAGGAAATTGACGGCCGAGATGATGAAGCTTTTGCCGGCCCCGGTCTCGCCGGACAAGACGTTGAGGCCCGGGCCGAATTCCAGCTCCAGGTCGTCGATGAGCGCCAGATTCTTGATGCGAAGAACTTCGATCATGGTGGTATGGCCTATGGCCGCAGCCTCGGGTCCAGGATGTCGCGCAGGCTTTCGCCGATGAGGTTGTAGCCGAGCACGGTGATAAGGATGGCCAGCCCCGGGAAAATGGACAGCCAGGGGGCCACTTCCAGCACTTCCTTGCCTTCCATGAGCATGTTGCCCCAGCTCGGCGTCGGCGGCAGCACGCCCAGGCCCAGAAAGCTCAACGACGATTCGGTGAGAATGGCCCCGGCCACGCCAAGGGTGGCCGAAACCAGCACCGGTGCGGCGGCGTTGGGCAGGATGTGGTAGAATAAAATGCCCGGCGCGCCCATGCCCGACACCCGGGCGGCCAGGACGAAATCCCGCGACCGCAGGGCCAGGGTCTCGGCCCGCACCAGCCGGGTGACGCCCATCCAGGAAGTCAGGCCGATGACGATCATGATGTTGGTCAGCGACGGCGAGAGAAAGGCGATGACGGCCAGGATCAGGAAAAACGAGGGAAAGCACAGCATGACGTCCACGCCGCGCATGATGGCCTCGTCGATGAGGCCGCCGAAATAGCCCGAGCACAGGCCAAGGACCAGCCCGATGGCCACGGAGATGCCCACCGCCACGAACCCCACCCACAGCGACACCCGGCCGCCGTAGAGCAGGCGCGAAAACACGTCGCGCCCCAGGGCGTCCGTGCCCAGCAGATGCGCGCCGCCGGGCGGGGCCAGGATGGCGTCCACGTTGAGGGCCAGCGGATCGTAGGGGGCCAGCCAGGGAGCCAGCAGCGCGGCCAGGGAGACCGCGCCGACGAGGCACAGGCCCACGGTCAGCAGGCCGTTGGCCTGCAGCACGCGCCGCAGGAGCCGGGCGGGATTAAGCATCGCCCTTGCCTCCCAGGCGGATGCGCGGATCGGCCAGGGCGTAGCCGGCGTCGGCCAGCAGGTTGCCGGCCAGCGTCAGCACCGCGCCAAGGACCAGATTGCCCATGATGAGCGGATAATCCCGGGCCATGACCGACTGGTAAAAAAGCTGCCCCAGGCCGGGCAGGGCGAAGATGGACTCGATGATGACCGAACCGCCGATGAGCCCGGGCACGGACAGGCCCAGGATGGTGATGACCGGCAGCAGGGCGTTTCGCAGGGCGTGCTTGTAGATGACGGTAAATTCCGACAGCCCCTTGGCCCGGGCGGTCAGGATGTAGTCCTGACGCAGCACTTCGAGCATGGCCGAGCGCATGAAGCGCGACATGCCGGCCAGGGACCCGAAGGTGTAGATGAAAATGGGCAAAACCAGATGGCGGGCCAGATCGACGAGTTTGTCCCAAGGCCCCAGGCGGGCGTAGTCCATGGAGGTCAGGCCCGAGATGGGCAGCCAGCCGAGGTGGATGCCGAAATAGAGCATGAGGAGCAGAGCCAGCCAGAAGCCGGGCATGGCAAAGCCGATGAAGACGAAAACCGTGGCGGCGCGGTCAAAAAGGCCGCCCTGGCGTCTGGCCGAGGTGACGCCGATGGGGATGGCTACGGCGAGCGTCAGGATCAGGGAGGCGACGTTCATGGAAATGGTCAGCGGCAGGCGCTCCTTGATGCGGTCCCAGACGGGACGGCGGTCGCCGGAGAGCGAGTTGCCGAAGTCGAGGCGGGCGAGTTTGCCGAGCCAGTCGAGGTATTGGACGTGCAGCGGCCGGTCGAGGCCGTAAAGCGCCTGGAGCCGGGCGCGGGTTTCGGCGGTGGCGAGCGGGTTAAGGGTGGTCTCCATGTCGGTGGGCGAGCCTGGGGCGAGGTGGATGACGGCGAAGCTCACGCAGGTGATGCCGAGGAAGACGACGGCGACCCAGAGTGTTTTGAGCAGGAGACGTTTGGCCAATGCGAGCACGGTTAGGGGCACTCCTTGGGGGCGTATCGGCAGTGGCCGGCCCAGGAGGTATGTACGAGAAACGGGGCTGGTTGGAAAGGGCGGTCAAAAAAAGTGGAGCGGGTCGAAATTTTCGATTGACTTTTTTCGGGGCCCGCGTAGAAACGGACCTCGCTGCGGGGCTGTAGCTCAGTTGGGAGAGCGCTTGAATGGCATTCAAGAGGTCGTGGGTTCGATTCCCTCCAGCTCCACCACGAAGCA
>JAEZEM010000327.1 GCA_023417745.1 Pseudomonadota bacterium | reverse complement strand
GCTTGGTGAGGTAGTCGTAGGCCCCGGACTTGAGCGCCGAAACGGCCGTCTCCACCGACGAATAGGCCGTCATGATGAGCACCGGCACGGCCGGGTTGTATTCCTTGATAAGCGAAAGCGCCTCCATGCCGCCCATGCCGGCCATGCGCACGTCGAGAAGCACGGCGTCAAAGGGCCGGCTTCGCACCAGTTCCACGGCCTCGGCTCCGTCCGTGGCCCCGGTGACGCCGTAGCCCCAGCCGGTGAGCACCGTGCGCAGCATGGACAAATGTCCGGCGTCGTCGTCAACGACCAGCAAGTCAGCCCGCATCGACTTCCTCCGTATCGGCCCGCTCGCCGCCGGCCACCGGCAGCAGCACCATGGCCGAGGTGCCGCCCTCGGGGCGCGGCGTCAGCCGTATCTCGCCGCCGTGGGCGGCCACGATCTTGTGGGCGATGGGCAAGCCCAGACCCGTGCCCCGGGCCTTGGTGGTGTAATAGGGATCAAATATCCGGTCGCGCTCGGCCGGGTCGATGCCCCGGCCGGTGTCCGTGACTTCCAGATAGGCCCGGCCGTCCGGGGCCAGGCCGGTACGCAGGCCCAGGGTCCCGCCCGCGTCCATGGCCTGGACGGCGTTTAAGCACAGGTTCAGCACCGCCTGGGCCAGCCGGTCGGGATCAGCCGGAACGTCGGGCACGCCCGGGGTGTCCTCAACCGCGATCTCCACGCCCCGGGCCAGGGCGTCGGGGCGGATGAGGCGGGCGGCGTGACCGGCCAGATCGGCCAGCCGCACCGGCCGGCGCTTGATGTCCGAGGGCCGGGAAAACTCGATGAGTTCGGAGATGACGCGGTTTAAGCGGTCCACCTCGCGCACCATGATCTCGGCGGCCTGCCGGTCCTCGCTGCCGGGGTCGAACTTGCCGCCGAAATAGGCGGCGTAGCCCCGGATGGAACTAAGCGGATTGCGGATCTCATGGGCCACGCCGGCGGCCAGGTTGCCCACGGCGGCGAGCTTTTCGCGGCGGCGCACCTCGGCTTCCAGCCGGCGCACCTCGCGCAGGTCGCGCAGCACGACAAGCGACCCCACCGGCGTGCCCTCCTCGGTGCGCACGGCCGAAACCGATACGCCAAGGGCAACCACGGGACCGCCGGCCAGGGACATGTCCATCTCCCGCTCGTCCGCGACCGGCCGGCGCAACTCCTCCCAGGGCAGGACCGAGGCGGCCTCGCGACCGACCAGTCCCCCCGGGGCGACGCCAGCCAACTGTTCGGCCGCGCCGTTGGCCATGGCCACCTTGTCGTCCGGGCCAACAAGGACAAGCCCCGCCGGCATGGCCGCCACCACTTCCGAGGCCAAAGCCGTGGTCTGGCGCAGGGCCTTGCGCTGGGCCCGGTAGCTCTGGGCCCAGAAAAGCCCAAGCACGCCGCCCAGGCCCACGATGAGGATGACCGAAGCCGTGGTCAGCATATTGTGCAGGTCGGCCCGCCGGGCGGCCTCGATGGGGGCTACGTCCAGGGCGACGAAAATGACCAGCGGCACGCCGCGCAGGGGCCGCCGCACGCCCTTGGCGTCGCAGTCCTCGGCGCACAAAAATTCCCGCTCGCCAGCCGGCGGATGGGCGCGCAGCCCATGGGGACCGCGACCGGGCGACGAGGGCACGAAGCGCCGGTAGACCAGAAACGACTCCCGCCCGGCTTCTTCTTCTACGGCCAGCCGCCACTTTTCGGCGGCGTCCGGAGCCAGCTCGGCCATGACCGGGGGGTCAAAAAGCGCCTGCCCGATGCGCGCGGCGTCGCTGTGGGCCAGGATACGCCCGTCCTCGTCGGTGACGGCGATGGCGAAGATGCCGGGCTGGTTGGCGGTTTCCTCGATAAGATGCTGCAACCGGATGTCCGCGCCGAAGCCGCCGCGCATCCCGGTGCGCGCCCCGGCCTCGAAGGCCTTGATCAGCGCCGCGCCTTTTTCCAGTAAAAGCTGGGTCATGTATTGCTTCTCGCGACCCAGGTCCATGGCCGCCATGGCCGCCACCACGGCGGCCAGGATGCCGGCCGCGCCAAGCAGCAGCAAGGGCGACGCGCCGCCGCGAAACGACCAGCGCTTGATTATCTGGCGCACGGACGCGCCTCGGGAGCGCTCGGGCGCGCCTGGATAGAAAACAGCCATATTGCATACATTCTATACACGTCCACGTCGTTACTGTCTAGAAAAGCGACGTCCGGGCAGCAGCCAAGCGGCCGGTCGGCGTCTGTCCCCAACGTTTGCATCCCCCGTTCCAAGCGTGACTTCCGGCTGGCCCGGGCGAGGCGGCGGCTCGCCCGGCCCAGCCCTGGCACGGGCATTGCTAAAATTCCGACCGTACCTGTAGCCTTTCCGGCTCCCCCCATACGCTCGTCAGCCAAAGGAACCCGTTATGCCCCTTCCCGCCCCCAAACGCCTGCTGCCTGTGGCCCTGGCCTGTCTGGCCGTCCTGACCCTGTTTTTGGCCGTTGCCGGCCCCGGGCACGCCCTGCTCGGCTTTGGTTCCGGCCCGACCAGCCTCAAGCCAGCCGACGGCGTGGTCTCCTTCCCGGTGGCCGAGCTGGCCGACGGCAAGGCCCACTTCTTCGCCGTGGACGCCGCCGGCAAGGAAGTGCGCTTTTTCGCCGTCAAAACCAAGGACGGCCGGGTGCGCACGGCCCTGGACGCCTGCGACGTCTGCTTTCCCGAAAAGAAGGGCTACCGCCAGGAAGGCGATTTCATGATCTGCATCAACTGCGGCCGGCGCTTTCATATGACCATGGTGGGCGACCAGCGCGGCGGCTGCAACCCCTCGCCCCTGGCCTCGGAAGTCGCAGGCGAATCCGTGCGCGTCAAAATGGCCGATCTCGCCGCCGGCGTGGCCTTTTTTTAGTGTCGCGTCCTTAAAAAATACGACCGTATTTTTTAAGAAAAGCAAAGGGTTTTAGTCTGTTGTCCGTGAAACGCCCTCGGCGCTTCTCTTGGACGCGACACCCGGCCCGACGCGCATTGGGGAACTTCCCCGCAACCAAACGGCCACGGGCCGCCTGCAACGCGACAGCCAGCGAGGAACCGTGAACATCCTGACCATTCCACTGCGGAATTTGCGCCGCAAACTGGCAAGAAGCCTGCTCACGGCCCTGGTTTTCGCCGTGGGCGTGGCCTCGGTGACGGCCCTGGTCGAACTGTCCAAGGCCGTGGGCGAGAGCCTGGAATCCAAGCTCGCCGCTTACGGGGCCAACATCCTGGTCAGCCCGAAAACCGAGACGCTGTCGGTGGGTTACGGCGGCATGGCCCTGGGCGACGTCTCGGTGGACATCAAATATTTCAAGGAAGACGAAACATTGGCCGCCATTGCCGGCATCCACCACAAGGATCGCTTAAGCGCCGTGGCCCCGAAATTCGTGCTGCTGGCCCGGGTGGCCGACACCCCGGTCGGAGTCATCGGCGTCGACTTCGAGCAGGAACGCCAGATCAAAAGCCACTGGTTCGCCGAAGCCGGCACGCTCTCCCTGGATGCCTTCGGCCTGCTGGTCGGCAGCGAGGCGGCGACGCGCTTAAACCTGGCCCCAGGGTCCGTCGTGACCCTGGAAGGCCGCGACTTCACCGTGGCCGGCGTCCTTGGCTCCACCGGCTCCGAGGACGACAAACTCCTTTTCGCCGACCTCCACGCCTTGCAGGCCGCCGCCGGCAAGATCAACCGCATCCACTTCGTCGAAGTGGCGGCCCTGTGCGCCGGCTGCCCTATCGGGGAAATCACGGAGCAAATCGGCGCCAATCTGCCCGGAGCCGAGGTCAAGGCCATGCAGCAGGTGGTCAAAAGCCGCATGATGACCGTGGATTTCGTCAAGCATCTGGCCTTTGCCGTGTCCGGCGTCATCCTGCTCACGGCCTGCGTCATGATCGGGCTGTCGATCTTCTCCTCGGTCAACGAACGCAAAAACGAGATCGGCCTGCTGCGAGCCCTGGGCTTCTCCAAGGGCTCGGTGTTTCTCCTCATGCACCTGGAAGCGCTGCT
>JAEZEM010000305.1 GCA_023417745.1 Pseudomonadota bacterium | reverse complement strand
GGATTCGCTATGGCAAAACCACGGTCAACGCCAACCAGCAGCCGACCATCACCTTGCTCAATCCCCTGGCCGACGCCGACGAGGCCAAGGTGGCCGCCATGATAAAAGACGCCAACGGGCCGATTCCTTTGGTCATCGCCATCCAGTTCTCGAAGCCAGCCGTATCGTTTTACACCCTGAACGCGCGGGTCGCCGACCCCCAGCAGGCGGTTGCGGCGTCCCGCAAGGCCAGCGGGATGTACAAGGCGATCCAGCAGTTCCTGAAGTCCTCGGAAACCTACCTGGATCTGGGCGAATAGGCGTTGCCCGGACCTCTCTCCAGGGGCGGCCTCCTGCCCACGCCGCATCCCCCTGTCGCGGCTCGGCCAAAATATTTCCCCACCCTTCATCGATTCGTAAAATACGACCTAACACGCCGTGCTATATGCCCTTTGTTGCTGTGAAGCGCGGTTTCTGCAGCGCCATGAAACGGCCCCGGGAGAGCATGGAACACTCAGATAACGTCCATATTAAATTTATTTTCCGGCCAACCTCTTTACATTTATCGCGATGGGCGTATCTCTCTCGAGTTCAGTTTATTTCAACGAGCATGGATTTTTTGGATCTTGGGCGTTCTGATGTACAGCTCCAATCGATGCGAAAAGAAGTGCTAGAAACAGGAGCAACCCATGTCCAAGAAACTCTATGTCGGCAACTTGTCTTTCAATTCCACCGAAGACGACATCCGCACCCAGTTCTCCAACTACGGCGAAGTCATCAGCGTCAATCTCATCACCGATCGTGAAACCGGCCGTCTGCGCGGTTTCGGTTTCGTCGAGATGGACGAAGAAGGCGCGCGTGCGGCCATCGCCGGCATGGACGGCCAGGATTTCGGCGGCCGCAATCTGAAGGTCAACGAAGCCGAGGACAAGCCCCGCTCCGGCGGCGGCAACCGCGGCGGCAGCCGCTGGTAGTCCCCGAGGACTCCACTCGCACCTCCCGATAACGACCAAGGGCCAGGGACATGTTCCTGGCCCTTTTTGCGTGGCGTGGGGGAGGGGCCTTGCGGATTGGCCGCGCGGTAGGAAGTCGAGGCAACGAAGGCCACGGGGTAAAACCGGGCCGGTGGTCGCGCCGTCTGGTCACTGGGGAAAACGCTCTATTCGCCGCTCGATCGCTTGAGCTTGCGAAAGATCGTGGTGCGATCCAGCCCAAGCCGCTTGCACATTGGATAGCATTGAGCTTGACGGCACGCCAACATGACCGTTGGCAGGCGCGCCACAAACCCGTTGGCGGTCTGTTGGCTGATGCGCCACAGGCCTACTGGTTACTGTTGGCTGGAGCCAACAAAGGCGCTGTGGTTCCCCGGAGTTTATGCTAAAAAAATCTATATTTCCAATATGTTATGCTTTAATGTTGGCATGGCCTTCAAGAGGTCGTGGGTTCGATTCCCTCCAGCTCCGCCACGAAGCAATGCCAAGGGGTTACCGAGAAATCGGTGACCCCTTTTTCTTTGGCCAAGCGCCAACGCGCGCCAACACGAGGTTGTGGCGGGTATGGACCAGGGCAAAACCATTCTCCCAGTCCACTTGTTAGACCAAGACACTATTCCTCGGTCGCCTGAATTTTTTTCAAACGATCTCCTGCCCCTGCCGCATCTCCTTTCTTGGACATTTGGACCTTTCCTATACATCCGCTGAAAAATCTCAGATGAAAACCTCTGCCCCGTTTCTAACGTGGGAACTGGGCGTGACCGGATTCGCGGCTGGGCGAAACATCAAGCGGGCTCTCGCCCTCAAGGGGGCTCAATCCTTGCAAGCTGTTCGATACTTGACGCTGGAGCGTCTTTAGCCGGTCTTCTTCCGGAAGCGTTTTCACCCGTTCTGGCTGGGGCGCGCGGCCGGGATGGCCGCTTTCGCGGCTTGCGGCGCGGCCCCCGGCTTTCATTGGGGGGACGATGAGAAAGGGCGTATTTGTCCTGGTCCTGCTTCTCCGGCTTGGCGCCGCCGGCCTTGTCCTGGCCCAAAATAGGGCGGTCGTCGACGAATGCGCGGGGCTTGGCGTGCACACGTGCGACGGAGCATTCGAGACCCTGGAAAAACTCAAGAAATACGTCGACAATGGAAATCAGGCTGGGGCCGCATCCCTGATGAACTATCCCCTGGAAATCGTCAGCGTAAGCGAGCCACACCACTACCTGGAAAACAAAGACCGGTTTTTGAAGAGTTACAAGTTGCTCTTCAACGCGCGGATGTCGCAAATTTTGCGAGAAGGCGCGCCCTATGTGCAGTACTGCAGCGACGGCATCGGCATCGGGCTGCGCCTGGAACAGGGCGGGGCCAGCTCCTCTCTGATTTTACGGGAGAAAAAGGGCGTTTGGCGGGTCGTCACTCTGGTGTATTGAGGGGCGATCATCGCTTCTCTTTCAGACGGACCTCGATCCGGACCAGATACCCCTTAACAGTCTTTCCATTGTCCTGATATTGCGGGGCGCATATGGCCTCCACGCAAAGCGAGGCGCCTTCACAGCGGAAGCACCGGCCGGTCCTGGCGCCTGGCGCCCATTTTTCGGATTTGAGCCCAGCCGTTTTTTTGAGAATTTTCCGCCAGGGACCACCAGAGTCTCCCTCTTCCGGGATGAAAGGCGAGGTGAAGGCGAATTGACCGGGCAGGCGCTCCGGCAGCTGGGTGGACAAATCCAACCAGAAAGGCGAAATGCTGAGCCTGTCCCGCCCCGAGAACGCGATCCGGTTGCATCGGGGAGGGGAGCCGTTGTTGTCGTTTAGGAGCGGTTCCCGGGTGTCCTGTTTGAGCAGGTAGACGGCCCAGCTGTCCGTCCGTCCCAGGGGAAGGTCGATTTCCGGTTTATCCGCTCCAAGGCCCAGGAACCGGGCCGCCTCACTGGCCTCGGGTCCAGCTAGGATTACGGTTTGCTCGACCGCGTTGGCCATACGGGCGGCCAGGGCCAGATGGGCGCAGACCAGCGGTGCAAACAGGAGAAGCGAAGCGAGGTAGATCATGCGCTGCCTGAATTTGGCAAAAAGGCTCATGTTCATTCCCGTGATTCTGCTCTGTTGCGGGACTGGCCGTTTCGTCTGGGGCGGGGGAGCCGCCTCCAAGCCGTCCCCGGCCAGAGAATGCCGGGTGCGCGACCAGGACGGCCTGGCCTCCTACGCGGTTCCTTGTAAAAACGGCTGGGCCAGCGGCGAGGGCGTGGCCAAATATGCGGACAATTCCACCTATGAGGGTCATTTTGTCAACGGCTACCGCCAGGGAGTGGGAACGTACATCTGGCCGAACGGAGATCGGTACCAGGGTGACTTCGCTCGCGACAACATGCACGGCCGGGGCGAAAAGGTTTTGGCCAACGGCACGGTCTACTCCGGGACGTACAAGAACAATCTGGAGGCCGGCGGCTGGCTGACTGATTCCTCGGGCGAGAGGGTCTGGTGCAAAAGAAATTCCTTGTCCGATCCGATGGCCTGCAAGTCTCACCCCTGGTGAGGCTCGTTTCTGAATGAGAGGTAAAAACTATTTACCTGACACACCAGATTGGTCGTTGGCAGGCGCGCCACAAACGCGTTGGCTGTCTGTTGGCTGATGCGCCACAGACCGACTGATGGCTGTTGGCTGGAGCCAATAAATGCTCTGCGGCTCTTCTAAAATTTGTTAAAAAAAAGTAAATTATTTTAAATAGTTGACACATGCTGTTGGCATGGAGTTCAAGAGGTCGTGGGCTCGATTTCCCCCAGCTCCGCCACAAATAATACCAAGGGGTTACCGAGAAATCGGGGACCCTTTTTCTTTTGGAAAAGCGCCTGCGCCAACACTCCCCGTTGGCATAGGCGTCAGCCTCCGCCCCAGCATCCCCTCCTAGCTTTTCCCCGCGATTTATCCGAGAAAGTCCCCAATGCTTCTCCCGTCCTACGCAGCCGCCCCATAACCCCAAACCCCAGAGGGCCGCCCATGACCAGCTTCTCCGCAATACGGGCCACCGCCTTGGCGCTGGTGTTGTGTCTGTCGGCGATGAGCGTCCAGGCCGCCGAGACGCCCGGCAAGTGGATTCGCTATGGCAAAACCACGGTCAACGCCAACCAGCAGCCGACCATCACCTTGCTCAATCCCCTGGCCGACGCCGACGAGGCCAAGGTGGCCGCCATGATAAAAGACGCCAACGGGCCGATTCC
>JAEZEM010000038.1 GCA_023417745.1 Pseudomonadota bacterium | reverse complement strand
GCCGGCGGACGGAGACGGTTAACCGGTCGGGCCTACTCGGCCGTGCCGAGCCATTTCTTGAGGATTTCCTTGTCCAGACCCTTGGCCGTGACGGCGGCCAGACCCTTGTTGATGAGCTCCAGGGTCTCGGTGTTGCCCTTCTGCACGGCCACGCCGTACAGTTCGTCGTCGGCCGGGATGATGCAGGCGATCTTCAGCGCGTCCTTGTAGTTGTCCTTTTTCAGGGCATACAGCTTGGCGACCGGATCATCGCAGACCACGCCGTCGATGCGGCCGTTGTACAGGTCTTCGAAGGCCAGGCCGACTTCGTCGTAGGACTTGTCCTTGACGCCTTCGGTCTTTTTCACGGCAAAGTGGCCGGTGGTGCTGATCTGGGCGCCCAGGGTCTTGCCCTTGAGGTCCTCGATGCACTTGGCGGCGGACTTCTTGGGGATGACCAGGGCCTGACGCACCTTCATGTAGGGGGTGGAGAAGTCCATGGTGTTCTTGCGCTCGTCGGTGATGGTGACCGAGGAGCAGATGGCGTCGTATTTGCCGGCGGCCAGACCGGCGAAGATGCCGTCCCAGGCCACGGCCTTGAATTCCGGGGTGAACCCGGCTTCCTTGCCGGCGGCTTCCATGAGATCGACGGCCAGGCCGGTGATCTTCTTGTCGGCGTTCACGAACTCCATGGGCGGCCAGGTGGCGTCGGTGGCGAAGACGATGGTTTTGGCCAGGGTCGGGGAGGCCGTCATGGCGACAAGCGCGAGGGTCAGAACGAGTTTTTTGACCATGGAACACTCCTGTGGCTGCGGTTAAAAGGAAAAAGGGAAC
This sequence comes from Pseudomonadota bacterium, assembly GCA_023417745.1. GTDB lineage: Bacteria > Desulfobacterota > Desulfovibrionia > Desulfovibrionales > Desulfovibrionaceae > Solidesulfovibrio. The sequence continues at coordinate 11,451 of JAEZEM010000038.1, read as the reverse complement.
GTACCCTTAACGCCGGGACGCTTTGTCACGCTCTTGTGGCCGAATCTTCAACAAAATTCAAGACTCGGCCGCTGGAAAACCGGGCGCTTGGCCGCCCTTCAGGCTCCCTGCCCGGGGTTCCAATTTTGGCAAAACCCGGCCAGACGTTCGCAATTTTCCCGGAAATCGATCCGGCCAAAGCCGATGCGAAAATGTTTGGCCCAGGTTTCGCCGTAGAGGCTGCCGGGCAGGAGCAGCACGCCGGTCGCTTCGAGGAGCGCCTGGCAAAAGGCGTCGGCCGAACCTTGGCGCAGGGCCGGAAAGGCGGTCAGGCCGCCGCGTGGGGCCGTGAAATCGAACAAATCGGCCCGGGACGTGAAGAAATCCGCCAGGATGCGCCGATTGGGCTCCAGGATGCCGGCCATGCGGGCAAGAAGGCGCGGGCCGGCGGCCAAGGCGCACCCGGCCAGGTATTCCGACGGGGCCGAACCGCAGATGGACAGGTAGTCCTTGACCGAGGCCATGCGGGCCAGCAGTTCCCGGTCGCGGCAGGCCGCCCAGCCCACGCGAAGCCCGGCCAGGCCGTAGGATTTGGACAACACCCCCAACGACACGGCCCGGGGATCAAGATCGCAGGCCGCAGGCAAGGGGGGAACGCCCTCGGCCTCGGAGCAGCGGTAGACCTCGTCGGAAAAAACGCGCACCCCGTGCGCGGCGGCCGCCGCCAGCATGGCCGCGAAATCCTCGGGCGCGGGCAGGTAACCGCTCGGGTTGTGGGGGAAATTCACCACCAAGGCCTTGACCGCCGGCTCGGCCAGCAGAGCCTCCAGTTCGCCCAGGTCCGGGGCGAAGCCCCGGGCCGGGTCCAGACGCCAGGGCAGGACGCGCACGCCGAGGCTTTGGGCCACGTCGGAAAGCGACTGGTAGCGGGGATCGACCACCACCACCGCGTCGCCAGGGGCAAGCGTGGCGGCCATGAAGGTGAAGATGGCCTCTTCGGCCCCGACATGGATCAGCACGTCGTCTGGTTGGGCGGTCTCGTAGAGGTCGGCCACGGCCTGGCGCAGGGCCGGCGCGCCCTTGGATTCGGTGTAGCCCAGGTGGACCCGGGACAGCCCGTCGGCCGCGCCGGGCACGAGATCGAGAAGTTCCCCGACGGACAGGGATTCGCCGTCGGAACAGCACAACAGATGCGGGGCGGTGAACTCGTGGCGGGCGAAAAAACGCTCCAGGCGAAAGGGAGGGAGTTGCACGGCGTTGCGGTCCTTTTACGGCAAGGATAAGGGGCTCTGGGAAAAAAGGGACAAGGGGACATACGCAGGTTCGGGACAACCGGCAAGATGCTTGCGGCGTCCGGGCCGTTGGGCCTTTGCCGCGCCCTGGCCGCCCGTCCGTGATTGTCGCCGGCTTCCGATTGTGCTACCGGGACGAACCTATGCCATTCGACATTGCCCAGATCCTGCGCACCAACAAGACCCTGGCCATTTGGGCGGCCTTTTTCGGTCTGGTGTGGCTGACGAGTTACTACGGCCTGTTTGGGCTGGTTTTCACCACCTACATCCTGTGCTTTCTGTTTAGCGGCCCCATCGAAAAGCTGGCCGCCAGGACGCGCTGGCCCAGGGCCCTTTGGACTACGGCGATCTATCTCGTCTTCCTGGCCGTGGTGCTGACCATCATCAGTTCGGTCGTGCCCAAGATCGGGACCGAATCCGCCGCCTTCCTCAAAAAGCTCCCCGACACCCTGGAGACCCTGCGCATGCACCTCGACCAGTGGGCCTGGCTGGCCCCGGACATGGCCGCGCCCATCTCCAAGGTCAAGGATTACCTGGCCCTGGAGGCCCTGGTCGGGGTCAAGGCCGAGACGCTTTTCGCCCTGGCCGTCAATTCGCTCAATCAGGTCACGACCTACGTCTCGACCTTTCTGCTCGGCACGCTTTTCAGCTTCCTCATCATGCTCGACTTCCCCACGCTGCGGGCCAAGACCATCTCGCTTCGCGATTCGCGGCTGCGCGACATTTACGACGTTACGGCCCGCAGCGTGGTGCGTTTTGCCATTGTCGTGGGCATGGGCTTTCGGGCCCAGATGATGATCGCCGGGGTCAACACGCTGCTGACCGCCCTGGGCATGTACCTGCTGGGCATCCAGCCGGTGGGGCTTTTGTCCACGGTGGTCTTTTTATGCGGCCTTATCCCGGTGCTCGGGACGTTTATTTCCTCGGCCCCCATCGTGCTCGTGGCCGTCAACACCGTGGGACCCAGCCACGCCTTGTGGGCCATCGTCATGATCATCATCGTGCACACCATCGAGACCTACATCTTAAATCCCCGCATCGTGGCCGCCATGTTCAAGATCAGCCCCCTGGTCACGCTGATCATCCTGTATGTGGGCCACAAACTTTTCGGCTTGTGGGGCATGGTGCTTGGAGCGCCGGTGTCGGTGTTCGTCTTCCGCTACGTCATTTTGGGCCTGGACATGAATGGCGCGCCGACTGCGCCGCCTTGTCCGCCGTGCCCCACGGAGGCGGGCAAGGAGGGCGGGCGTGACTAAGCGTTGGCGCAAGCTGGCCTTGACCTTCGGCTGCGTGGCCTGGGGGGCCTTGGGGCTGGCCGCCGTGGCCTGGGCCGGACTGGAAGAAGGCCGCGCCGCCTGGCGCGACGGCGACTATGCACGGGCATTCGAGGAGTTTTTGCCCCTGGCCACAGCCGGCGACGTGACCCTGCAAAACCAGGTCGCGGCCATGTATTATACCGGCCAGGGCGTGCCCCAGGACTACGCCAAGGCGGCGGAGTGGTTCCGCAAGGCGGCCTCCGCCGGCAGTCCCGAGGCCCAGTACTGCCTGGGCAAGCTCTATTACTACGGCCAGGGCGTGCCCCAGAATTTCGAGGACGCGGTCAAGCAGCTCACCGAGGCGGCCCAGGGCGGCAAGGGCGGGGCGCAATATCTGCTGGCCACCTTGCAGCTGTACGGCAAAGGCATTGAGGCCAATCCGGTCAAAGCCTACTTCTGGACGCTGTTGGCTGCGGCCGCGCCGGACACGCCGGCCGAGGACAAGAGCGCGGCTCTGGCGCTTCGCGACCAGATCGGGGCCACGCTGAACAAACGCCAGATCGACTCCATGCAGGCCATGGCCAACGCCTGGACGCCGCGCAAGACGCCGCCCGCGCCGGCCCCGGCCGCCGCTACGCGCCGGGGCGGCTGAAGCCTGGCCGCCTGAGCCTGGCCCGCCGCCCTGCGTCGGGCCAGGCGTCTCCCTTTCCGCCTGATCCTCGCGTATTCCCATGTATTTCTAAAGCGAAAGTACAGGGTAGATGAAGCCTTGATATGATTGTGTATTTATAAAACGTAACTGTCGTTATGTTTTATAATAGGCCTTACGCCGCTATCGTCTTGTGGCGCGCGCCGTCCCCTCCTGCTTCGTTTTCAGACCAGCCGTTTCGTTGTCCAGCAAGCCAGGACGTGCCTTCTCGGCCTGTCCCAGGCCGAGATTTGTCGTCTTGTCGCCGGCGACAGGTCTACGGCGCGTCGCCAGCCCGTTGCGACAGCGAAACAAACGCGCAAAGTGCTGGAAACCGGAAGCGGATTCGTGTTATGCGACTTATGAATGAAAGGTGCGCGAGGTCGTTCAGGGCATGTTTTCGAGTCATTTCAACTGTTCAAGGAGCACAATCATATGAAATGCCGACTGCTCAAACGGATGCTGCCCCTTTGGGCGGCACTGTCTTTTTTGATCGTATTGCCTGTTCAGGCCAAGGAAAATGTCATTGAGGCCCTGCCGCTTGCCGTCGAAGCTTACGTCTACGGCTATCCGCTGGTCACCATGGAAATGACCAAACGCGTGCTCACCAATGTCGCCAAACCGGAAGCCATGGCCGCGCCCATGGGGCAGTTCCTGCGGCTGCGGGACTATCCCACGGTGGAAGATCGGCAGGTGACGGCTCCCAACGCCGACACGCTTTATACCACGACCTGGCTTGATGTTTCCAAGGAACCCTGGGTGATCAGCCTGCCCGAGGCAGGTGGCCGGTACTATCTCTTCCCCATGCTCGACGCCTGGACCAACGTCTTTGCCTCGCCGGGCAAGCGCACCACCGGAACGGGGCCGCAGCAGTACGCCATCACCGGCCCGGGCTGGAAGGGCAAGCTTCCGGCCGGCGTCAAGGAATACAAGTCGCCGACGGCCCTGGTCTGGGTGCTTGGCCGCATCTACTGCACCGGAACGCCCGAGGACTACGACATCGTGCACAAGATGCAGGACGCCATTTCGGCCGTGCCGCTGAGTTCCTACGGCAAGCCCTACACGCCGCCGCCGGTGACGGTCGATCCGTCCATCAACATGCGCACTCCGGTCCGGGAGCAGGTCGACGCCTTAAGCGCCGTGGACTACTTCAATCTGCTGGCCAAACTCCTCAAGGACAACCCGCCCGCGCCGGCCGACAAGGCCATGGTCGCCAAACTGGCCAAGCTCGGCATTGAGCCGGGCAAGCCTTTTGACGCCGGCAAGCTCGGCCCCTTGGCCAAGGACGCCCTGGCCATCGTGCCGACGGTGGCCCAGGAGCGCATCAAGCTGTGGATGAAGGAAGGCATTCTGACCGGCGAGAACCGGTTGGAAAACGGCTGGCTGATTCTGGGCAAGTGCGGTTCGTACGGCACGGACTACGTCCAGCGGGCCATGGTCACCTATTACGGCCTGGGGGCCAATCTGTCTCAGGACGCCGTGTATCCGACGTCCGAAGGCCCGAGCCTGATCGGGACCTATTCCGGAGAAAAAAAGTACGTCATGCATTTCCCCAAGGGCCAACTGCCGCCGGTGGACGGCTTCTGGTCGCTGACGATGTATGACAAGGATTATTACTTCGTCAAAAATCCCCTCAACCGGCAAAGCATCAGCGCCCGAGACAATCTCAAGGCCAATGCCGACGGCTCGGTCGATCTCTACATCCAAAACGAGAATCCCGGCCCGGACAAGGAGTCGAACTGGCTGCCCGCGCCCAAGGACACCTTCGTGCTCATGCTGCGGATGTACTGGCCCAAGGAAAAGTCGCCGTCGATTTTAAACAACACCTGGAAGGTTCCCGAGGTCAAGACCGTCAACTGAGCCTAGTCCCGAAATGCAAAGGGGCCTCTCCAATCGGAGAGGCCCCTTTTTCAGGCGCTTAACGCACGCGCCCGCTGCTTTTGTCTGACTGACGGCCAGGGTCGCGGCGGCACTCAGCGGCCCCGTAAACCGCCCAGCGGACCCCAAAAACAACCCTGCCGCTCCCCCCTTACCCTTTTTCTTCGGCTGGGGGGTCCGGGGGCCTCAGGCCCCCGGCCGCCGGAGGCATCTTTTCCTCGTCTTCCTCTCCCGTTCTCCGCTTACTTACACGGCGCGTCCGCGCCGCTTTCGGCCAGGGCCTGGGCCAGCAGCCGGTCGGCCAGTTCCTGGATGGTGTGGCGGGCTGGATCGAGGCCGATGGAGACGGCCAGTTCGAGGATCTTGTCGCCGGTCTTTGCCGCGTGCCGAATCTTTTCGTAGTCCATCGCTAACCGCGCCGCGCCTGGGTTGAGGGTAAGGCCGGAAAATTCCGGTCTGGTCCAGCATACGCCCTTGGCGGGGTGGAGGCAACGGCCGAGGGCGGGCGGGGCTCAGTTCTTGACGATGCGTCGGATGTCGCTGGACGAGATAGTCAGGGGGCGGGTGAAGAGCAGGCCGAACTCGTGCCCCTTGATCCAGCGCACGATGCTTGGGTGGTACTGGGCCAGTTCGCCGAAGGGCTGGAGCTGGGGATTAAACGACACGGTTTGGTCCACGGCCAGTTCGACGGGCATGTCTTCGTCCAGGCAAAGCCGCGCGCCGTCGCGGCTGAGGTCGCGGATGAGCACGTCGGCGCAGGTCGTGGCGGTTTGCAGCCGTCCCCGGTGGAGCAGGGCGGTTTCGTCGATGCGCACGCGTTTGGCGGCGCGCCGGTCGCCGCAGTCGCGGCAGCGCCAGTAGGAGCTGTCGGCATCGGCCAGGGGCGTAAATTCCTGCCAGGTTGGATGGCCGCAGCAGGGGCAGTTACGGTATTCGAGGAGCGCCATGGTTGGGCCTTGGGTACGTCTGGCCGTTTATCTGGGACAATCAATTGCCTGAAAATGGTTATCATGCCATCGTTGGCGGCACAAGCGTCGCCCCTGGCCGCCCGCGTCTTGACGGCCTGGATGCAAGGCTTATCCATGGAAGGTCGGCCCCGTGCCGGCAAAGGAGCGCCTATGGCAGGCCTACTGGCCAGGCTCATGGAAATGGCCGGCAAACGTGACGACCTCGTGGTCACCGAGGTCGACGATATCGATAGCTGGGGTTTTTTGCTGTTTCGCGACGGCCGCTACCACATTTACGTCAACCGTTCGATCCGGGATTTTCGCAAGACCATGATTCTGGTCGACGAACTGGGACATTATGCCTTGCGACGGCGCTTTGCCCGACGCGAGCGGCTGCCCGGCGGGGCTGAAAATCTGGTCGAGCGCATCCGCCAGGACAAGGTCTGCGACGCCTGGGCGGCCAGGTTCAGCAAACGCCTGCTCTATTTCGTGCGTCGGGGGCTGCACGGCGGCACGTCGCGCCGGCCCAGGCAGGGGCGCTACGATCCGTCCTGGCGGCTGCCGGTCAAATAGGGGAGGGGATGAGTGTCGCGTCCACGAAAAGCATACAGGATATTCGCGGACAACAGACTTAATCCATTAATTTTTCTTAAAAAATACTATCGTATTTTTTAAGGGACGCGGCACGAGGTCGTTTCCAGCCGCTCAAGCAGGGCGGCCAGCCGGTGTTCATAGCGGTGGCCGGCGGCAATGGCCTCCCGCCAGGCCCCGGCCAGATCGGCCCGGCGCTGGGGCTGGGCCAGCAGACTGGCGGCCAGCTTCCCGGCCTGCCCCGGCGAAACGTAGCGGACGGGTTCGGTCAGGGCGGCCGGGAACAGCTCCAGGCCCGGGGTCGCGTCGGTGATCAGACAGCCGCCGGCCGCCCAGACGTCGAAATGGCGCTGGGTGAGTCCCCGGGGCAACAGCAGGCTGGTGGCGTTTAGCGTCACCCCGGCCCCGGCGTACAGGCCCGGCAGCGCGCCGTAATAATCCACGGGCGGGTGCAGGGAAACGCCCTCGGGCAACAGTTCCCGCCAACCCGCGTCGCCGTAGACGACAAGCGGCATGGCCCCGGCCACGGCAGTCAGCGCCCCGGCCCGCAGGGCCAGGGAGGCCGTCTCGGCCCCCAGCCCGGCGACGCGGCCGGCCTTGCCGGGCCAAAGCGGCCCGGAGCCCAGTTTTTCCGCCCACCAGACATAGTCCGGCCGCTTGCCGGCCGCGACCATGGCCCGGGCCGTGTCCGCAAGCCCCTCCGGCAGCCGGCAGCCGGCGAAAAAGGTGTCGCGCCCGGCAAAGGCGCTGCGCCCGACAAAGACCGCCCGGTCGGCCAGCCCCGGCGCGGGCGTAGCCTCGAAGAAATGGGCGCTCGCCCCCAGGGGCAGATGCAGGGTCCGATCCGCCCCAAGCTTTTGCAATGGTTTGATAAAGCTGGCGTCGGTGACGGCCAGCAGCGCCTGCTTCCAGAAGCCGCCGCGAAAGCGGCCCAATATATGGAACGGGTTGTCCACGAACCAGATGGCCAGGGGAACGCCGGCTTCGGCCGCAAGGGCGGCGGAAATTCCCTCGTCATCCAGGCCGGCCCCGTTTATGGAGAGCAGAGCGGACGGCGTGTGCCGGGACAGCAGCGCGGCCAAGGCGGCCGGACAGGCTTCGGGCGAGATTTCCAGGGCCGGCCGGCCAAGCGCCGTCAGCGCCCGGGCGATTTCCGGCTCAAGCAGGCCCTTTGCCGGGCGCGGCAGGATGACTCCGGGGCTGCGCGCGGCCCGGTCCGGCCCGGGGAGCAGGGCCAGTTGGACCCGGGCCAGGATCGGCCCCCAAAACGTCGGAAAAAGCCGGCTGTTTTGGCGATAGCGGACAATACGAGCGGCCCGGACGCGGCCTGGCGTCAGTTCGTCCGGGGTCAGGCGTTGCCAGCCCCGCGGCAGGCCCGCCAGCCACTGCGGCCCCATGGCCGCCTCGAAAGCCGGGCATTCGAGCCAGTCGGCCGGTTGCCCGCCGGCCAGGGCCACGGCGACGCCGGGATCGGGACCTAGGCCCAAAAAAAGCGGCCGCCCGCCCGTTCCCAGGGCCTCGAAAGCGGCTTGCCCGGCGGCCAGGGTGCGGCGCGCGCCGGTCTCGTCGATGACGGCGGCGCGGTTTGGGCGGTCCATGTGGGCCATGGCGGCGTCTTTTCCTTGAAAGCTTGTCCGGTAAACGGTATCCGGGTTGCCCGTCATGAAAACGTACCGCGACCACTATTTCAACAAGGCCAAGCAGGATAACTATCCGGCGCGCTCCGTCTATAAACTTGAGGAGATCGAAAAACAATCGCGCCTGCTCGCCCCCGGCGCGGCCATCCTCGATCTCGGGGCCTGCCCCGGCTCCTGGTCCCTCTACGCCGCCAAGCGGGTGGGGCCGGCCGGCCGTGTGCTCGCCATCGACCTCAATCCGGCCGGCACGGCCTTTCCGGGCAACGTCACCTACCTTATAGGCGACATGCTCGAACCCGGGCCGGACATCGCCGAAGCCTTCGAGCATTTCGGCCCCTTTGACGTCGTTTTAAGCGACATGGCTCCCAAGACCATCGGCCACAAGTTCACCGACCAGGCCAGATCGTTGGAGCTGTGCGAGGCGGCCCTGTCCGTGGCCGTGGCCCGGCTTAAGCCCGGCGGCGCGTTTGTGGTCAAGATCTTCCAGGGTCCGGATTCGCCGGCTTTCCAGAAGGGACTGCGCCAATATTTTTCCGCCGTGCGGGTGGCCAAGCCCAAAAGCTCCCGGCCCGAGAGCAAGGAAATCTTCTTCGTGGCCACGGGCTTTATTGCGCCGGTGGGCCAGCCCGACGACCCCGCCCCCTCGCCCTTGCCGCCAAGCGACTAGTGTCGCTTCATTATGGAGAGGCGCGACCGAGGGGGCAACCCTCGCCCTTGCGGCGGCAGCGGACCGGAACCACCGGGACCGCCGGCAACAGCACAAATACACGGGTAAATCCCGAGACTTTTTCCAGGAGGAACCATGGCCGGACATAGCAAATGGCACAACATCCAGGCCCGCAAGTCAGTGCAGGACGCCAAAAAGAGCAAGTTTTTCACCAAGGTGACCAAGGAACTCATGCTGGCCGCCCGGGCCGGCGGGGCCGACACGGCGCTCAACCAGCGCCTCAAATCCGCCATCGCCGCCGCCAAGGCCGTGAACCTGCCCAAGGATAAAATCGATCAGGCCATCAAGAAGGGCACTGGCGAACTGGCCGGCGGAAACCTGGAAGAAGTCCTCTACGAAGGCTACGGCCCGGGCGGCGTCGCCATCCTGGTCGAAGCGGCCACCGACAACCGTAACCGCACCGTGGCCGAAGTGCGCCACTTGCTCTCCAAGGGCGGCGGAGCCATGGGCGAATCCGGCTGCGTGTCCTGGATGTTCTCCCAAAAAGGCATCTTCTCCTTCCCCAAGAGCTTCACCGAAGACCAGCTCATGGAAGTGGGCCTGGAACACGGGGTCGAGGAAATCATGGACGAAGGCGACGTCTGGGAAGTGCACTGCGCCCCGGCCGATTTCGAGCCCCTGCGCGCCGCCTTCGAAGCCGCCGGCATGGTCTCCGAGGACGCCGAAGTGGCCATGGCGCCGGCCAACACCGTGGCCCTCGACCTGGAAAACGGCCAGAAGCTGCTGAAACTCATCGATATGCTCGAAGACAACGAAGACGTGCAGAACGTCCACTCCAACGCGGATTTGCCCGACGAGATGTTTGGGTAAGAGAAGAAGACGAAGAAGATGAAGACGAAGATGCCTCCGGCGGCCGGGGGCCTGAGGCCCCCGGACCCCCCGATTGGGGAAAAGGTTTAAAGGGGGACAGGGGTCGGCAGGGGCTTGCCTCGTCCAGCCGGGGCTTCGTACGTTGCCCCCAAGAGAGTGGGGAGTTGTCAACGCGTCGGCCACACCAATTGTTCACGAACCGGGAGGGCTGCCTCCCGGTTTGTTTTTTGGGCTTTTCTCTCCAAGGCGAAAACGGTAGACCACGGCATGGCAAGCACCGGCGACGGCATCATCCTGGGAATTGATCCCGGCTCGCGGGCCACGGGCTATGGTCTCGTGCGCGAACGCTCGGGCGTCCTCGAACTCGTGGAAGCCGGCGTGGTGCGCACCACCTCCCAGCCCGATTTCCCCAGCCGCCTGGGCGTCATCTTTACCGCCGTGGCCGAACTCATCAAACGCCACAGCCCGGCCGAGGTCTCGGTGGAAAACGTGTTTGTCTCCAAAAACGCCGCCACGGCCCTCAAGCTCGGCCAGGCCCGGGGCGCGGCCCTGGCCGCCTGCGCCGTGGCCGGCCTTGTCGTCCATTCCTACGAACCGACTGTAATCAAGCAGAGCCTGGTGGGCACGGGACGGGCCGAGAAGTCCCAGGTGGCCTTCATGGTGGCGCGGGTGCTGGCATGCCGGGAAACTTTCGCCGTGGACGCGACCGACGCCCTGGCCGCAGCCGTGTGTCATCTCAATCAACGGCGGCTGACCCGCCTGTGCGGGGCCAGATGATCGGCTATCTCGAAGGCCGGGTCGTGGCCCGGCGCGACCGGTTTGCCATCGTGCTCACCCCGGGCGGCGTGGGCTACGAGCTGGAGCTGCCCACCCCGGTGGCCGCCGCGCTGCCGGCCCCGGGCGGTCAGGTTTCGCTTTTCGTCCACACCGTGGTGCGCGAGGACGCCCTGGAACTGTTCGGTTTCGCCAGCCTCGACGACCGCGAGACTTTCCGCACGCTCATTGGCATCTCCAAGCTCGGCCCGCGCACGGCCCTGGCCATCCTGTCGCATTTTACCGCCGATGATCTGCTGCGCGTGGTGGCCTCCGGCGATGTCGAAGCCCTGGTGCGGGTGCCGGGCATCGGCAAGAAAAGCGCCCAGCGCATCTTTATCGAGCTGTCCTACAAGCTGGAGGGCCGCGCCCCCTCGGCCGGGCTGGCCCCGGTCGCGACGCTCCCCGGGGGCGTTGCCGGCGACGTCGTGGCTGGGCTGACCAACCTCGGCTATCCCGAACCCGAGGCCCGGCAGGTCGCGGCCGAGGTCCTGGAGGCCGAACCCGACCTCGACGTGGCCGCCGCGCTGCGCCAGGCCCTCAAGCGGCTGGCGGCGGCCAAGCAGTCATGAGCATGGACGACAAGGATTTCTGTCCGCCCGAGGGCCTGACCCCGGCGGCCCCATCGCCCGACGACACCATCCGGCCGTCGCGTTTGGCCGATTTCATCGGCCAGGATGACCTGCGCGGCAATCTCAAGGTCTTTTTGCGCGCCGCCCTGGAGCAGGGCCGCACCCTGGACCACAGCCTGCTCTACGGCCCGCCGGGCCTGGGCAAGACCACGCTGGCCCAGATCATGGCCTCGGAACTGGGCGTCAATCTGGTCCAGACCA